>NZ_NFZS01000003.1 GCF_003264855.1 Dyella jiangningensis
GGCGGGTGACGTGCGCCGGAGCGTACTGGTTCACGGCGTCCAGAATCGCGGGCTTGGCGATGTGGCGGAAATAGCCCTCGGCGGTTGGCTTCCACCATGCGGCCATGTCCAGCCCCACGGCCTGCGCCAGTTCCGCGCCGGGCTGTTGCTGCGTGGCGCGAGGCGTCACCACGTCCACGGTCGACGCGATGCACACGGCCAGCAGACGCACCAGCTCGTCTTGCGACTTCGCCTGCAACGCAGCGAACAGGTCGGCGCTGTCTTGCGGCAAGGCTTCGCCCGCGACTTCCTGCAAGGTGTGCAGCGCCACGGCGGCGGGCGATTCCGGCATCTCCGGGGCGATGCCTTCCAGCCGGTCTTGCACTTTCAGGCTCACGCCGAGCGGCAAGCCGTCGCGGTGGTATCCGTCCTGCAAGACAGTCCGCACCATGCCATGCACCAGCGCGGCCAGCGCGACGTGCGGATGCCGAGCCACTTCGATTTGCAGCGCCGCCGTGCGGTGCGCGCTCAACCGCTGCGCCAGCCGGTCGGACAGGCTTGCGGCCTTGGGCGCTTCGTCGTCGTGGCCTTCCTCGTCGTTCGCGCCATCGCCTGCGCCGAAACCCTGCCGCAGCTTTTCGAGCGTCCGCAGCGCCTTCGCCTCGGCCTCGCGCAACAGGCCGCGATGAATCACGGCCTCGCCTTCGCGGTCGAGCGTGACGATCGCACCGGCCACAGCGCGCACGTCCGGGGTGTAGTCGCGCAAACCATCTTCGATGGCTTGCAGTTCTTCGGCCACGTGCTCGCGGCGCGATTCCAGCGCCTCGGTCTTGTCCTCGCTCTCCGCGTCGTGGGCTTCTTCCAGTTCGGCGTCGATCTTTTCGAGGCGGGTTTGCAGGGACGCGATACGGCGGGCTTCGCGGGCCGTCGGTTCGCGGCGCTGGCGCGGCGCGTTCTGGAACGTCTGGCGGTCGGCGTGGCTCATATGCGGCACGGCTTCCACCCACGCCCAGCGCTCGGCGCGCACGTCCTCAGCCAGCGCGTCCAGCTTGTCGCATACCAGCGTTTCCAACAATGCGGTGTCGGTCAGATAGGTTCCGGCATCGCCTTCCGCGAACAGGTCGCGGCGGATGCCGCCTCCTTCCTGCATGTAGGCGTCCAGACCGACGAAACGCACCAGCGGATGCGTGGCGGTGATTTCGCGCTCGGTCAGGCGATCACGCAACGCGGATGCGCCGCGCTGCCATTCGGGCGCACCATAGTACGCGGCTTCCTGTGCGGCGTGATCGTCGGTGATGGTCAAGGCCATCAACTGTTCCAGCGTGGCGACTCCGGCGCGGTAGTCGGTCAGCAGGCGCGGCGAGACGTTCGCCAGCTTCAAGCGGCGCTGCACCACCAGCGGGGACACGCCGAAATCGGCGGCAATGTCTTCGATGGGTCGGCCTTCCTTGACCAGCGCGGCGAAGGCCGCGAACTGGTCGGCGGGGTGCATGGCCTCGCGCTGCACATTCTCGGCAAGGCTGACGGTACGCGCCGACGCATCGGCCACCAGCAGGCACGGCACCTCAACGTCGGCGGCGATGCGCTTTTTCTTCGCCAACAGCTTCAATGCGGTCAGGCGGCGGTCGCCTGCGACGACTTCGTATTGCTCGGCATCGTCGGCAAGAATGACGATAAGGTTTTGCAGCAGGCCGACACGGGCAATGCTCGCGGCCAGTTCGGGGATGGACTGGCGCGGGGTCGTGCGGACGTTGCGCTTGGAACGGCGCGGCAACAACTGCGACAACGGAACCAGAATCAGGTTCTTGGTCGGGTCAGCCACTTCCAGCGGCGCGACAGTTTCGAGGGCGATGGCTTCGGTTTTGGTAACGGCGTTCATGGTGACAACTCCTTGCGGTTAGGGATGCAGCAGCGAGAGAAGCGGCAAGAGCTGCTGCCTGCCCCTGCCGCGTGGGGATTCAGGCTTTGAGTTGGCGCAGGCCATCGGCCAGCAGCCACAAGGCACGATTCAGGCGGATGCCGTTGTCGATGCCCTGCACCGGGCGCGTGGTCTGGCGGCGACCATTCGCAGCGCGGGCGGACAGGCCGCCTTTGATGAGGTTTTCCTGCGTGCGGTTGAACACGCTCCACAGGTCGCGGCGGCTGTCTTCGTGACGGCGCGGCATCAGGACTTGCGATTCAGTGATAGGCGCGGGCGTGGCCTCGTCGTACTTCAACGCCAGCGCAGCGCGGGCGAACACTTCCGCCTCGCCACTGTCGAGCGTGATGGCCTGCATGGCATCGCGGGATTCCTGCGCCCGGTCGAAACCGTGCAGGACTTCGTAAGCGCCTTCGATGACGTGAGCGGCTACGTCGCCCTTGTGGGGAACGCGCACGTCCGCCACGGTGTCGCCGCAAACAAGGCCGTTCTGGCAGACGAAGCGGAACATGCCGGCCAGCATTTGATAGCTGCTCGTCCCGTCATGGGAGTTCAGCAGGATGATTTCGTTGGCTTCCCGTCCATTGATCTGGCTGGCGTGGCGCAGCCGGATCATGTGCTTGGTGTAGTCGCGGCGGTCGTCCTGCCGCACGCGGGTCTGGCACACCATGAAAGGCTCGAAGCCTTCGCCGCGCAATTCTTGCAGCACCGTGGCGGTGGGGATGTAGCTGTACCGCTCGGAACGGCTTTCGTGCGGCGCGTCCGCGAAGATGGAAGGCGCTATGGCGCGAATCTGGTCAACCGACAACGGATAGTCCGAACGCAGCACCGGCGAACGGGAAGCGAAACGGGAAGCGAGTTGCATGGCATTTCTCCTGACAAAGAAAGGGTTTGCTGTTCACCGCAACCGGATTTCAAGATTCGGAGCCCAGCCTTTCGGCTGTTCGGTGCGGTCGGCTCGAAGAACCCGGTTGGCCTCGTTGCCACCGTCTTTCCTGAGTTCATCGCCCGCGACGGTCAGGAGCGCGCGGACGGGGGCCGTCAAGGAGAAAGCGCAGGGTTGGTGCGGCCCGCAGGCGCAGCCGAGGACACGGCCCTGCGCGCCTTGACGGCACACGGACGCGGGCTACAGTCGCGGACAAGGTGATGAAGTCAGGGGAGACGGCTGGACAGGCAACGGCCACTTCAACGCGCAGACAGCACGCAAGCGAAGCGCGCAGGCCCGGATCAGGGAATCCGGGCCGTAGGCGTCAGCGATGGAAGCCCGCAGGAGGCGAAACTCGCATGGCGAGGTTCGATGCGAAGCACGACAGCGCGGCCCAGTTTTACTGGGAGACGCTAAAATCTCAGCGTTTGCATCCAGCAGCTTGATCCTTACTTGACCAAGGTGCGATAGAAGCACACGCCCCCTTAATAGGCCTGCATAACGCAGTCAATCGCTGATTACTTTAGACGCCCACATGAATGCAAATGGATTGGAAAACGAGATAGCAGCATCCATTGAAGGTTTGCTCCTTCCCTACCTTGAGAAGTTCCACACGCACCGTATTGACGTATCCCGCGGCGAGGTTGAAGTCAGGGGGCAAGTAGATGATAAGGAAACGTCCAGAACTCGCGTCCTAAAAGTCGTGATTAACCATGACAACAAACAAATTTGCATTCCAAACATATTTATGCCGGAATTTATGAGGCAGTTCGGCCTTGGGAAGCAGATCATCGCAATGATTCTTGATATTGCAGAATCTCATGGATACCACCTGCTCATCGTTGACCTTGTGCCGAGTTTCTACAACAGGCTAGTCAAGCGAGGGGCGGTGGTTATCGAAGACGGAGATATTGTTTTAATCACGAGAGAGACTGATCTTTCTCATAAGTTTGCTTAGCACTCGCTTCGGTAAAAATGCAGCAAGCAAGCGCGCCGTCTGTAAGGACGGCGCGCTTGCTTTTGCTACACGACGATCTGCCCAGCCCGCCGAGCATCACGCGCATAGACACTCAGGCGTTTCTCCGCGCGAAAGTGCAAATCGCGCTCGACTGGCAGACAGAGCCGACCTCGCACGGTCGCCAGCTCCCGCAAGCTGACCCAGCCGAGCTCGGGCATTCCCAAGCCCAGGTCGCACAAGCCGAAAGCGTGGTCGTGATCGTCCGGGTCGATTTCGGTCAGCAGCCAGGTCGCGCCGGCATCCGGCGTGAACAGCTTGACCACGGGTGTCGGATCAAAGTCCGGGTTCTGGAGGGATTCGCGGCCGCTGGCCAGCAGCAGGAAGCGTTGTTCGTCGGTAATGAGTGCGCTCATGGCGTTCTCCGGTTGCACGGGCGGAATTGCCCGGAACCGTCGCCATCACGGCGCAGCGCAGCCGTCAGGGGCGAAGCCGGCCGCCAGGACGCCAGCCGCAGTCCTTGACGGCGAGAACGCCGTGGTACGGTGAAGGGAACAGCAAGACCACCCCACTGCCCTGCCTCTTGGCCAACGGAGCGCGCCGGCCTGCGAGGGCCGAAGGCGTCAGGGATCAAAGCCGAATGGCCGCGACTCGACACGAGGCACGAGGCACAGCCCGCGAGCCCGACAGCGGGACGCCGGGACGTGCAGCGGCATCGGCATGCATGCAGTCAATGCGAGCCGATGTCCTCACTACCGGCTGATGCTCGAAGGGCAGCGGTAAGCGTGGGGAGCACGCGCTCCTTGAGCGCCAAGTCAGCCCAATCGGAAAGATCGGGGATGTTGCGCAGTTGTACCGTGCGCAGCGCAATAGTCAAACGATGAAGAAGTGGCAGAGACCCAGTTTCGATCGCGGCATCCACCCACTCGTCTGCATGTATCCACGGACGCGAAAATAGATCGGCCATCGCTTGCGTCGCTGCCTCGATGGGGCCTTGATCGTGGCAAAGGACGCGACCGCGATCGCCGAGGTCGTGTTCAAGATGGCCCAGCCCCTCTTCATTTGTCCTAACCAAGACTTGATCTGACGGACAGGCCGATTATGCATTCGGTACGACGGAGTCGGATATCGGCATGATCCGATCCAGTTGTTTGTCACGCGCCAGCGACGCGCTTTCCACCAACGTTTGCATCGGCGTCTTGCCATAACAATACTTTCCCGAGTGCGTTCGCTCGGTGTTGTAGCTAGCAATCCATACGTCCACATCCGCCTGCAGTTCGTCCAGGGAATGGTAGAGCTTGCGCCGAAACGCGCTCGCATAGAACTCGTTCTGGATGGTTTGATGGAAACGTTCGCATATGCCGTTGGTCTGCGGGCTCTTGGTCTTGGTGCGGGTGTGGTCGATCGCCTCAATGTCCAGATACAGCTGGTACTCGTGGGTTTCGCGATTGCCGCAGTACTCGCTGCCTCGGTCGGTCAGAATCCGCAGCAATGGAACCTCGTGCTCCTCGAAGAACGGCAGCACGCGATCATTGAGCATGTCCGCCGCGGTAATGGCATGCTTGCGATCGTATAGCTTGACCAGCGCCACCTTGCTGTAGGTATCGATGAAGGTCTGCTGATAGATGCGGCCCACGCCCTTTATGTTGCCCACGTAGTAGGTGTCCTGCGCGCCCAGGTAGCCAGGATGTTCGGTTTCGATCTCACCGTGCGCGGCCTTCTCCTCCTTGGCCTTTTCCAGTGCACGCAGCTGATCTTCCGTGAGGATCAAGCCTTCTTGCGCCACCTTCGCCGACAACGCCTTCAGCCGCTGCTGAAAGGTTTGCAGATCGTGGCGCAACCAGATCGTGCGCACCCCGGCCGGCGAAACCGATAGGCCACGCTTGCGCAACTCATTGGCTACGCGCACTTGGCCATAGGCCGGTTGCTCCACCGCAAACGACACTACCGCTTCCTCGATCTGCGGATCGGCCCGGTTCTTCAGATTCGGCTTCTTGCGTGATATCTCCGCCAGCGCCGTCTCGCCACCGGTCTCGTACAGTTCCTTGAATCGATAAAAGCTATCGCGGCTGAAGCCTAGTACCTTGCACGCTTCCGATACGCTGCCTAGCGTCTGCGCCAACTTCAACAAGCCAAGCTTGTTGCGAATGATCTTCTGTTCTTGGGTCATCTGACATTTCCTCTGCTCTCAGCGTTAGGATAGTGTCAGATCAAGTCATAGCTTTTACACTTCATTTGCACGCAGCAAAGGGAAAGGACACTGACCAATGTTCAACAATATCCAGGCGTCCATGCGCTGGTTGTCGTCGCCAACCTTCGCTGTGGGAAGCCTGGCAAGTTGTCCAAGGATCATCCAAGCGCTCGTGTTGCCATACGTTTGCGGACGCTCCGCTCCAAGATCCACGCCTTCGCCAGTGACATCCCCGTGGCGATTGGACAGCCAAGCCTTTTCGCCTTCGATCTTCAGATGAATCAACCGACCGTCTGGTGCAGCCATCGCAACCAGCGCGTTTCCGATTGGCTCCTCTGTGGGCTCGATGGCGAGAAGGCCATCGATGATTCCAGAACTGAATCCGCCTACTCTCTCCGCCATGCTGCGAATCGCCTGCGCACCGATCACATCCCCGAGATAGATAGCGGCCAAGCGATGGCCAAGCCAAGTGCCGGCTTCCTGCGGGTCTACTGCGGCACGGCGCGCGAGTTCGTCACCTGCGGCATCGGCAAGCTCCGAAATGAATGCAGCAGGAATAGTCGGCACGACAATGTCTTCGCCGCCTGCGTGACGGTAGGTGCGCACGGCACCCGTCGATTTAAGTTCGGCTACCGCAAGGCGGGCTTCGTCGGAAAGCGCGTCTTGCCGCACAACGAACCCATTCGCTGCTGCCAAGGCTAGTTCGGCAGAACGAGCGCCTTCATCGTCAAGGGTGCAACGCGCAAGCACCCGATAGCCGCGAAGCAGGTCCGCCTGATTGGCGTAGTTCTGGCGCGCCGCATCCACAAGTTCCAAGCCAAGTGCCGGCGGAAGAAGCAACACGCTGTTTGGGTCCTGGTGCCGTGAGTTACGGGCGGCGGCGTCGTAAATCGTGCGAAGCACCCATGGCGCACGGTAGTCCTCTGCGTACTCCGCGCCCTGCTGAAAGTGAACCTTGTTATTGGCGAGAGTCTGCTGTGCTTTCCTAAACTCCTCCAGCCCCAGGGGACCGATCTCGATAATCTGTGCCCTGGCTCCCACTGCTGTCTGCGTGCGACCGTTTGAACCTTTGACCAACCGTTCTGCGCGATCGGTGGTCAAGATGACATTGAGCTTATTGCCAGGTCGCAGGCTCGCCAGTTCCTCTAAGTCGGCGGCCATTGGCGTGCCCGGTTCTATGTCGTCGATGGCGAGCAAAAGTGCCGGCCCCGCTAGCCCGGTAGACATCCGCCGCAGCCATTGGCGGGCGTCGTTCGCGGTAAGATTCCATTCAAGCTCGATGGCGAACAAGTTGGCCATCGATTGAAAAAGTCCCGCCCCTGAGCCTCGCAACATTAGGACGGCCAAGTCTTCACTGTCCTGAGTGCGCAAAGCAAGTTCGCGCAGACAACTGCTCTTGCCGCTCTGTGCCGCGCCTTCCACGATCGTGTACGTCGTCCCAGCTTGCGCTGATTTAATGGCGGCCAAGGTACTGAGACGAGGAAACAGCAGAGGCTCCGCGAAGGCGCGATCAGACTGGCCGGGTGGGTCAGTCATCTCCGCCAGGAGCCTTGCCGTTGCAGATCGCACGATGGGAACCCAGACTCCGGTTTCCCTCCCCATCAACGCTTCGGTCGCCCACCGCATATCCGCCGCCGCCAGCTTGGCGGCATTGGCAAGCAGACGGGCTACCGCCTTCGCGGCATCTTGTTCGTCGGACCAAAGTTGTCCTGTGTCGGCGTCGTAGATGCGGGTATCGCGCCCGTTCGTGACAAGAACAAGAGGAGGTCGTGGCGTCAACTGGTTCGCGTAGCTTTGCGCTTGCTCATAGTCGGCATGAGTAAGCTCTAGATCCTCGCGCTTAAGTTCCACTACGGCGAGCGGCCGTTCACCATGAAAGATGATTACATCTGCTCGTCCGCTTTTCTTCCACTGGGCAGCGCTGTCGAACTCATGCGTCTCGTGACCGAGGCGCACGGTGAAACGGCGTTGTTCGACCAGTTGTTCGCGGGGAATATTGGGGAAGGCAGCGGACAGTGCCGCTGCCAACCGGCTTTCCAACTCGGCCTCGGGACGAACGGGAGACGCGGGCGTCTGCGGCTGTTGGTCTTGTTTTGTGCGAGACATTGCGACGAGTCCTCAATTCCAGCCATGCAACGACTTGACTGCGGCATCCAGCTTCTTCAGCAGTGACCGCAGCGGCGGGCAGTCGGGATAGTGCTCACCTAGGAGCTTCTTCGCATGCGCCAAACTCCGCACATGGCGCACACGGTCGGCTTCGGCAAGCGCGCGCGAAAACGTCGAGCCTGACTCGTGGTAATACAAATCGAAGAACTGCTCATTCGGCAGTTCGGCCTGGTTGTACTCGCGCTGCGTCCACTCGTCGAGTTCACTGCGAACCGCATTGACGCGGTTGTAGACACCCTTGCGATGGTAGGTGTCCTTGAGCACCGACTTCAGCAGGCGGCCGACATGCGCGTGCGCCTCAATCGGCATCCTGCCCTTCGGGCGGCGCTGCGGACCAACGAAGGTCTGGACATAGCCAACCGAATTGCGCTGGCCATTTTGCTTACGCAGCGTCTTCGGCTTGTCCCCCGCAGCAGCAGCCTTGGCGATGGCACCCGGGCTCACGAAGAACGGTGTCATTGGTGCGGATTCTCCGTCCCATGCAGCTTCGACAATGGGTGAAGGCAGCTTGTCCAGCGCCGCCGCGAGAGATTCCAGCGGGATGCCCTTCGTCTCGTCCGCGATCAGGTAGAGACGAGAACCGGCATCGGGCGCATACATGCCCGCCCATTCAGGCTTGACGATGACGAAGCCATGTTCCTTCGCCCAGGTCCCACGCTCCTGCCCCTTGCCTTCAACGGCCTTCTCATAGGGCTCGTCCGCAAAGAGATAGCGCTTCGTCTGACGGTCATACCAGATGCTGTAGTGGTCGCGGCCAGGAACCGCATTGCTCGACCGCCCACTAGGGAAGGCGCGGCTGTGGCTCTTGGACGGACGCAGCTTCGTCGCATCCATGAAATGCAGTGCGCGTGCGGCTGCACAGACCGCACGCCTAGCTGCCGACTGTGAACTTTGCAGGTGCTCGCGCGCCAGATGGTCAGGCCCCTCGGCACGGAAGTCCGCCAGTGCGCGATGGTTCCGCAACTGGAGCGCCGTGATGAGATCACCCCACGGGACGGACAGCCAGATGCTCAGTGTTTCGCGTCCGGTCCCGCCGCCATCGCGGTCCTTCCAGTAGGAAGTCAGGAAGACGCGGTGACCGGGGCAAGAACGCTCCGTCTTAGGGGCGGCGCGCAGCACATTGCCCGCATGACGGAAGTTCTGAAATCCCGCGGCCTGCGCGGCGGCATCCAAGGCTTGCGTATGCTGGATACCCCGCTCGACCTTGAGCGATTTGGCGAGGCGTTTGATGCCGTCCATCGTGGACGGACGAATGGCTTCACTCGACATGACAAGTTCTCCCGGTTCATGGCGAAACGTCACCCGTCTGCCGCTTCTCGAACCTGAACATGGCATGCACAGGAAGAGAGGGAGTTTGCCGGCAGTGCTGTCAACAGCTTTGCTATGACGGGTGGCAGGCTCCTGCCCGAAGCCTTGCCGACAGTATCTCACAAGCCGGAATAGCGTGCTATCCTACCCAATGGTTGCCGTCACCTGCCGCACGCGCCCCTTGGGGTACGACGAAGACGGAGCATTCCAGTGCCCTACCCAATCCATGTTTGATCCCTTGGGCGGCCCGCAAAGCGTGCACCGGCTCGACGCCCGACGGAGATCAATATGGACACCCAGCAGCTCAAGGTGTTCGCGGAGCGCTTGCGCGCGTACCTCGAACGCCACAAACTCACCCTCAAGCACGGCCAGGCACTCGACCTGATCGCAGCCATTCCAGGCTTGCGTAACTGGCCAGAAGTCGGTGCGTTCCCCGCTCGCGTATCTGCTGCACAGTGGGACAGCATCTCGGCCGATCGGCTTGCCAAGCGCATTGCGAAACAGCATGGCCTGATTCTGCCGGTTGACGAAATGCTCCAAACACTGGAGCCATCGGCCATCAGCGTTCTGAAGGTCTGGCCCGACGGCCCCGTGCCGGGCGTGTACGTGACGACCTCGCAAAAAGCCATCGACGCGGCCATCGCCAGATACGAGGCCGCCACCGACGGCGCACTGCTCTACGCGGAGGACGCCGGCCGTTCTTCGGACGCGGCCATCGACTTGGGCGAACACGGCCTGTTCTCCCGCGGCATGGACCGACTGCCCAGCGGTACGCTGGTCGTGGTCGGCCCCGTGCCGTTGACGCAGGAATCGTGGAGCGACAACAAGGACCGGCTGAATACGGCCGCCAATCTCGCCTATTCGTCCTCGCTGCGCGTCGTAGTGTTGGCGGAGACGCCGCTGCCCGAGAATCTGCACAGCGACATCGACCTGCTACTGCGGCCCGACGATGAAGGTCTCGACAGCGATCCCGTTGACGTGCTCGGGATCGTTACTGAGTCCGGCGATCTGCAAGTGGTACAGCCGTTTGTGCAGCGTCGAGCAGCGCCGTCGGCCGCGCAGCACTTCACGACCAACCAGCGTCTGCCGCAGGCACTCGAAGATGCACTGAGGCTGGCGGTGGCAAAGCGTCCCTACGGGATCATTGTGCTGGGCATCACGCCAGGCGACACGCAGCGCAAAGCGTTGCTGGAGGCTGTGCTGCCCCTGACCGAGCACGCTGGGCCAGCCGTTCGCATCCAACCGACGTTTCGCCCTGGCTACGGAAAAGACGATCCTCCGTTGTCACCGCATTTCGAGGGGCTTCCGGTCTTCCCTTCCATCGAAAGCGCCTATGCGCATGGCTACCGTCGCATGGTGATCGAGTCCTCCCATCACGGCGCCGGTGACGCAATCGCTCGGCATGCGCATGAGGTGTGCTTCTTGATTCGTTCCTTCTCGACCGAAGTTGCCGGTGCCTGGATGAGCAGCCTGCCTTCTCAGATCGACAAGCCCAATGCACTTGATGTCGTCACGGCTGTCCTGTGCGCCGCCGACGTGCCTGCCAAATCAGGGACTGTGACGATCTGCGACGCCTTTGTCGGCGGGGCGTCACCAGCCCCCACGGGTGACGACACCGACAGGCTGGCGGAACACATGGAGGCACATCGCACCGTGCGGTGGCAGGAGCAGTTGGACGCATTGTTGGCCACCCGCACAGTGACACCTGCACAAGCCAAGAAGGCCCTGCGTCGCCACAACGTAGACGACTACCTAGCCTCACGCAAAGCGGTGCAGGTGTAGAGCGCGGCTGCATAACAAGGAGCCGGCAGCGGTGATGCACGCCGTTGCCGGCTCTACAACAACGAAAGGACGTAGGCAGCAATGAAAGCTCATCCATTTACTCGCCCGACCGTCATCGCCGCGGTGGAGTTCCTCGCGGAAATGTTGACGCAGGCGAAGTTCGATCAGCTCGTCGTGCGGTTAGGGCTGGACGACGAAATTCCGCAGGGGCCGGCAAAGAGCGTGACTGCGAAAAGCGCCGTACTGGCGCGCCTCGTCAACCAGCGCGCAACGCAGATCGTCAGCACCTTGGACGGACCTGTGACACTGGCTGAAGCTTCGGTACGCGAAGCCGTTAGAGTGGCCGTGCCGCAGTATGCGAAGGCCGAGCAGGAACGTCTTCTGCGAGGGCTGGCGCTCGACGGCTACGTTGTCTCCTGGGATGAGGATGCACGAACGCCATTGCTGCGCGCGGCGCTGCCAGGGGAAGTGGATCTTCCTACGGCCGATGATGAGGTTCACCAACTGTTGAAGCAGTTCGGGTTCACTGTGCCATTGGGGCATCTCGACCAGGCCATCGACGCGCACGCGCGCGGCGACTGGGCAGCGGCGAACAGCCAGATTCGCACGTTCCTTGAAGGCTTGCTAAGCGACATCGCCTTGCGCATTGATCCGCAGAAGGCCGCCGCGCTAGCTTCCAGCGAAAACCGGCGCGCTTGGCTGGCGGAGCGCGGATTTCTGTCGGTCAACAGGAACGAGTGGACCAGCGACGGGAAGAATTATTTGAATGGACTGTTCAAGATGCTCCACACCGACGGGTCGCATCCCGGCCTCTCGGATGAAGATCACAGCACGTTCCGGCTGCACCTTGGACTTATCACTGGCCGCACCCTTCTTCGTCGCCTGAGCAACGGTCGTTGAGTGCGCTGCACTACGCCGCAACGAGTTGTCCCGATAGGTGTTGAAATTCACCATGTCTCCATGCAGCGTACTCATGGAGTCCGACGTGGAACAGCTATCGCAAACATCTAACGCGCTCCCCTTGCCAGGGACGGAAGCCTACGAGGAGCTGCCGCAATTCCCGAAACGCAGCCCCCTTCCCTTCCGGCGCACCATCCGCCGCCAGGAACTGCGGCTGATTGTTCCGCTGGCTGAAACTACGATCTACGAAATGGAGCGCCGCGGGGAGTTCCCGCGCCGCTTCAACCTCACGCCGCGCTGCGTCGTGTGGGATTTGGCCGAAGTGGAAGGCTGGATCGAGCAGCGCAAGCAAGCACCTCGCGGCCACGTCTCGAAGCCCGATGTCCACCAACGAAAAACCCGCCCTGTTCGGGCGGGTTCGAGTGAGGAATGAAGCCGCACAACGGCTCTCATCCGATCAGGCCATCGCGCTCAACGCCGGCACGACGACGTTCTTCGGCAACAACGTTGGCACGTAGCTCTGCCCGCCGCCCCAGGCATCGACTAGGTTGGCCCACTCTTGCAGCATGTGACGCCGCTGCTCGGCGTACTCAGCCTTGTTGTAGACCGAGCGCGAGGAACGGCCGTCCTCGTGCGCTAGGCACTTCTCGATCCAGTCGCGGTTGAAGCCGATTTCGTTCAACAGCGTCGAGCCGGTACGGCGTAGGTCGTGGACGGTGAACGGTTGCAGCGGCAGGCCCTTGGTCTTTGCCGCCTCCGCGATGAGCTGCGTGACCCGATTCAAGGTCGCATTGGACATGAACCGCTCGGCGTCGTAACGAGAAGGGAAAACGAACCTTGAGCCTGCTGCGCAGGCGTGCAGCGTCACGAAGATGTCGAGCGCTTGGCGCGACAGATAGACCACGTGCGGGTTGCGCCCCTTCATTCGCTGCTTCGGGATCGTCCAGGTTTTGCTCTCGAAATCGACCTCATCCCAAGTGGCCTGGATGAGTTCGCTCTTGCGTACCAGTGTCAGCAAGATCAAGCGCAGCGCGAGCTTGATGGTCGGATAGGTCGCCACCGATTCCATCTGCTGCACGAACAGCCGGATCTCCAGCGGCGACAAGGCGCGGTCCTTCGGCACGAAGGTAGCGATCGAGGCCGCGCCCACGCTATCGGCTGGGTTGTCCACCTTCTCGCCGTGGGCGATGGCATAGACGTAAACCTGCTTCACGATGTCCCGAATCTGGACAGCCGTGGCCGGCGCCCCCCGCTCCTTGACCTTGTTGCACAAGGCCCGCAGGTCTTCGGCCTGGATTTCGGTGAGCAGGCGGTTCTGGAAGACCGGCAGGATGTCCCGGTCGATGATGTGCTTGCGCATGGCGCGGGTGCTGTCGGCCAACCGTGCATTGGCCAGCCAGGTGTCCATCGCCGTGCCGAAGGTCTTGATGGCGACCACCCGGCGTTTCTCGCGCTGCTTTTCGAGCGCAGGCGAGGTGCCCTTGAGCACGGCTTTGCGCGCATCCAGGAGCAGTTCGCGCGCCATCGCAAGTGAGATGCCCCCAGGGCCGTAGCGCCCGAGGGTCAGCGTCTCACGGCGTCCGTTGAGGCGGTAGTCGTAGCGGAAGGTGACAGTACCGCTGGGCGATACCGTCACGTACATCCCGTCCCGGTCAGAAGCCTTATAAATCTTGGACTTAGGCTTCAGATTTCGTAGTGCGGCGTCAGTAAGCATCGAGGTTTCCTCCGGCTTGTGACGGCTTTACCGTCAGGTTTTACCGTCAAGGACCTGGAGACCTGTTGATGCCCGGAAAGCCGCATAAAACAAGCTTTCCCGAGAAGGCTTTTACCGTCAAAGACGGTAAAAGTCTGAATAGTGAGCGAGAATGTCTTAATCCAGCCTCGATTTTTACCGTCAGCTCTACCGCCAACTTTTTCTGCTGGCCGGCGATAGTCACCGATAGCTGACGCGACGTATTTACTTATATATCAACACGTTACGTCAATTTTTCGATAGCTGGCGATAGTCCTCGAAGGACCTGATTTCACTCCCACTCGATGGTCGCGGGCGGCTTGCCGCTTATGTCATAAACGACACGAGAAACACCGCGCAATTCATTGATAATCCGATTGGAAACCTTGCCTAGGAAGTCGTACGGCAGGTGCGCCCAATGCGCGGTCATGAAGTCGATGGTTTCCACCGCACGCAGCGCGATCACCCACTCATAGGCACGCGCGTCGCCCACCACACCCACCGACTTCACCGGCAGGAACACCGCAAAGGCCTGGCTGGTCTTGTCGTAAAGGTCCCAGGCGCGCAGCTCTTCGATGAAGATGGCGTCGGCGCGGGCCAGCAGCTCGGCGTACTCCGGCTTCACCTCGCCCAGGATGCGCACGCCCAGGCCGGGGCCGGGGAACGGATGGCGGTAGACCATGGCGCGCGGCAGGCCGAGCTCCACGCCGATGCGGCGCACCTCGTCCTTGAACAGGTCGCGCAGCGGCTCGAGCAGCTTCAGCTTCATGCGCTCCGGCAGGCCGCCCACGTTGTGATGGCTCTTGATGACGTGGGCCTTGCCGGTCTTGCTGCCGGCCGACTCGATCACGTCGGGATAGATGGTGCCCTGCGCCAGCCACTTCACCTGGCCATGGCCGGCGTTGGTGACCTTGGCCGATTCCTCGTCGAAGATCTCCACGAACAGGCGGCCGATGATCTTGCGCTTGGCTTCCGGGTCCGCCACGCCTTCCAGCGCGCTGAAGTAGCGCTCGGCGGCGTTCACGCGAATCACCTTCACGCCCATGTGCTCGGCCATGGTGGCCATCACTTGGTCGCCCTCCTGCCAGCGCAGGAGGCCCGTGTCGACGAACACGCAGGTCAGCTGGTCACCGATGGCCCGATGCAGCAGCGCGGCCACCACGGAGGAATCCACGCCGCCGGAGAGGCCCAGCAGCACGTGGTCGCTGCCCACCTGCTCGCGCACGCGGGAAATCTGGTCCTCGATGATGTGTGCGGCGGTCCACAGCGTCTGGCAGCCGCAGATCTCGGTGACGAAACGCTTGAGCAGGTTGGTGCCCTGCTTGGTATGGGTGACTTCCGGATGGAACTGCACGCCGTACCAGCGCTTGTCCTCGTTCTCCATCACCGCGACCGGGATGCGGTCGGTGGAACCGGTGATCACGAAGCCCGGCGGTGCCTTGGACACGTGGTCGCCATGGCTCATCCAGACGTCCAGGCGGTGCATGCTGTCGTGATCGCTGAGGTCCGCGAACAGGCGGCTCTTGGCCACGATGTCCACTTCCGCGTGGCCGAACTCACGCGCGTCGGCCGCCTCGGTGGCGCCGCCCAGCTGCGCGGCCAGGGTCTGCATGCCGTAGCAGATGCCGAGGATCGGCAGGCCTGCATCGAACACTTCCTGCGGCGCCGCGGGTGCGCCGGGCAGCGTGGTCGACTCCGGGCCGCCGGACAGGATGATGCCCTTGGCGCCGTACGCGGCGATCTCGGCCGGGTCGTGATCCCACGCCCAGATCTCGCAGTACACGCCGATCTCGCGCACGCGGCGGGCGATCAGCTGGGTGTACTGCGCGCCGAAATCGAGGATGAGGATTTTGTCGCTATGGATATCGGTCATGGCAGCGCGTTTCAAGAGTCGGAAAAGACAAAGGTCGGGACGCTTCTGCGACCCGACCTGCGAATGACTTCACTGACGTCATCCCGGCGAAAGCCGGACAAGCGCGAAGCGCGCAGAACGCCTAAAGGGCGGCCCCGGAGGGGCGAGCTTCGCGAGTCATCCAGTGCCTTTATGCACGAAATCAAAGACGCTGAATTCCAGCTTCCGCTGGAATGACGACTCTGTAAGGTCATCCCAGTGTGTAACGTGAGACGGCGCCTGCGATGAAGTCGCTGCGCCATCCCTTGCCTCACGAATTCAGCCGATAGTTCGGCGCTTCCTTCGTGATCTGGATGTCGTGCGGATGTGCTTCCGTGACGCCGGCGCTGGTCACCTTCACGAACTGCGCCTTCTGGCGCACGTCCTCGACGGTGGCCGCACCCAGGTAGCCCATCGAGGCGCGCAGGCCGCCGATCAGCTGGTGGATGATGTTGCGCAGCGGACCACGGTACGGTACGCGACCTTCGATGCCTTCCGGCACCAGCTTGTCGGCGTCGGCCTCGTCCTGGAAGTAGCGGTCCTTGGAACCCAGCGCCATCGCGCCCAGCGAACCCATGCCGCGGTAGCTCTTGTAGGAGCGGCCCTGGAACAGCTCGACCTCGCCCGGCGACTCTTCGGTGCCGGCGAACATCGAACCCAGCATCACGGTGGACGCACCGGCGGCGAGCGCCTTGGGGATGTCGCCCGAATAGCGGATGCCGCCATCGGCGATCAGCGGGATTTCGTCCTTCAGCGCGGTGGCAACCAGGTCGATCGCGGTGATCTGCGGCACGCCCACGCCAGCGACGACGCGCGTGGTGCAGATCGAGCCCGGGCCCACGCCCACCTTCACCGCATCGACGCCCGCATGGAGCAGCGCACGCGCCGCTTCGCCGGTGACGATGTTGCCTGCGATGACTTCTACGTGCGGATACTTCTTCTTCACCCAGCCAGCGCGCTCGATGACGCCCTGCGAGTGACCGTGCGCGGTATCGACCACGATCACGTCGACGCCGGCATCGACCAGCGCTTCCACGCGCTGCTCGGTGTCACCGCCCACACCGACCGCGGCGCCGACGACCAGGCGCTCAAGGCGATCCTTGGCGGCGTTCGGGTTGTCGCGGGCTTTCTGGATGTCCTTGACGGTGATCAGGCCGCGCAGCTGGTAATCGTCGTTGACGACCAGCACCTTCTCGATACGGTGCTTGTGCAGCAGCTGCAGCACTTCGTCCTGGTCGGCGCCTTCGCGCACGGTCACGAGCTTGTCCTGGCGCGTCATGATGTTGCGCACCGGATCGTCATGCTTGCGCTCGAAGCGCAGGTCGCGGCTGGTGACGATGCCGACCAGCTTCTCGCCCTCCACCACCGGCACGCCGGAGATGTTGGCGGCGCGGGTGAGCTGCAGCACTTCGCGGATCGAAGTGTTCGGACCGACGGTGATCGGGCTGCGGATGACGCCGGCCTCGAACTTCTTTACCAGGCGCACTTCAGCGGCCTGCTGCTCGGCGGTCATGTTCTTGTGGATGATGCCGATGCCACCCTGCTGGGCCATGGTGATGGCGAGGCGTGCTTCGGTCACGGTGTCCATCGCGGCGGACACGATCGGAATGTTCAGGCGCAGGTTTCGGGTGAGCCGCGTGGAGGTATCTACGTCACGTGGCAGGACGGCCGAATGAGCCGGAACGAGATAAACGTCGTCGTAGGTGAGAGCCTCGGCGAGGATGCGCATGCGATTTGTCCCGCTGCAAAGAGGAGATTATACGCGGAAGCCGATGAGCCCGCTACTGATCGCATGAATGGAACGCTACGAAGCCCCCTGTAGGAGCGCACCCAGTGCGCGATCGCAGCCTATCGGCGTGCCGTACTAGCTTTCCGGCGTGACGTCTCAAACCCGCCACCGACGAAATATGCGCGGACATGATCGCGCACTGGGTGCGCTCCTACAGGGGGACGTAAACGCCACGTCAGCCGCGATGCTCCACATCCCTTGCTTCGGCCGCTTCCAGCGTGTTCTCCAGCAGCGTCGCCACGGTCATCGGACCGACGCCACCCGGCACCGGCGTGATCCAGCTGGCGCGTTCGGCGGCCGCGGCAAAATCCACGTCGCCCACCAGCCGGCCGTCTTCCAGGCGATTGATGCCCACGTCGATCACCACCGCCCCCGGCTTAATCCATTCGCCCTTGACCAGGCCGGGCCTGCCGACCGCAACGATGACGATGTCGGCCTGGCGGATGAAGCTCTCCAGGTCGCGGGTGAACTTGTGGCAGCACGTGGTGGTGCAACCGGCGATCAGCAGTTCCAGTGCGAGCGGACGACCGACGTGGTTGGAGACGCCCACCACCACAGCGTGCTGGCCGCGCACGGGACGATCGGTGTGACCGAGCAAGGTCATCACACCACGCGGCGTACAGGGGCGCAGGCCGAAGCGACGCAGGGCGAGTCGTCCCACGTTCACCGCCTGGAAACCATCGACGTCCTTGCCTGGATCGATGCGATCGACCAGCGCGTCTTCGTCGATGTGATGCGGCAACGGCGACTGCACCAGGATGCCGTGGACGGCCGGATCGGCGTTGAGTCGGTCGATCAGCGCGATCAATTCTTCCTGCGTGGTGCTTGAAGGCAAGTCGAAATCGAAGGAGCGGAAGCCGACCTGGTGGCAGGCCTTGCGCTTGTTGCGCACATAGACCGAAGAGGCGGCGTCATCGCCCACCAGGACCACGGCCAGACCCGGCGCCGCGAGGCCCTTCCCTTTGCGCTCCGCGACGCGGCGCTCGATCCGCTCCATCAATTCCTGCGCAATGCGTTTGCCGTCGAGGATGCGTGCGGTCATGGTCGGGCCTGGCTGTAAAGAGCCGTATTATCCCGGCTCCCCCCGGCGCGTACAAACCAAACGCATGAACGACCCGACGAAGCTACCCGCCTCCCTGCAACTGACGGCCCCCGGCCTGCAGCTTTGCCTGTGGCAGCCGTCGCACGCCGACGCGTTGTACGAGGCCGCCCACGAGTCGATCGCGACAGTCGGGCGCTGGCTTCCGTGGTGCCATGCGGGCTACCAGCGGGAGGATGCGGTCAGCTGGATCGAACGCTGCCGATCGGGCTCCGAAGGCGGCGAGCCTTGGGCGTTCGGAGTCTTCGACGACCACGGCATGCTGCTGGGGGGCGTCGGCCTCAACCGGTTCGACCACCAGCATCGCAGCGCCAACCTGGGCTACTGGGTACGCACGCAGGCCCAAGGCCGAGGCATGGCGGCACGGGCGACGCGGCGCCTGGCGGCATTTGGCTTCGATACGCTGGGACTTTGCCGCATCGAAATCGTCGCGGCCGTGGAGAACCTGGCGAGCCGGCGTTGCGCGGAAAAAGCCGGCGCTCGATTCGAAGGCATCGCGCGCCACCGACTGATGATCGATGGCGAGCCCGTGGATGCAGCGGTCTACGGCCTGCTGCCGACCGACC
Organism: Dyella jiangningensis; assembly: GCF_003264855.1. NCBI lineage: Bacteria > Pseudomonadati > Pseudomonadota > Gammaproteobacteria > Lysobacterales > Rhodanobacteraceae > Dyella > Dyella jiangningensis. The sequence continues at coordinate 19,202 of NZ_NFZS01000003.1, forward strand.
TGGATCAGCCGGCGGAAGCGCAGAGTTCGGCGATGTCCTGATAGCCACCGAATGCGACGTGCGAGCCACACCCCGGACAGAGCGGATCACGTGGCAGGCGCGTTTCGCGAAAACGCATCGCCAATGCATCGAATCCGAGCAGGCGGCCTACCAGCGGCTCGCCGATGCCGAGGATCAGCTTCAACGCTTCGGTCGCCTGCAACAGGCCCACGATGCCCGGCAACACGCCCAGTACGCCGGCTTCGCTGCAGTTGGGCGCCTCGGCGGCCGACGGCGGCTCCGGGAACAGGCAGCGATAGCACGGCGAATCCGCACGCCGCGGGTCGAACACGCTGACCTGTCCCGTGAAGCGCTCGACCGCGCCGTAGATCATCGGCAACCGCAGTCGTTGCGATGCTGCGGCCACCAGGTAACGCGCCGGGAAGTTGTCCGCGCCATCGATCACCAGATCATGGTCCGCCAGCAGGCGCTCGACGTTGTCAGCCTGCAGGCGCTCATTGCGGATTTCGACCCGCACGCGCGGGTTGAGCGCCGCCAGCGTGATGCGGGCGGATTCGGTCTTGTGCATGCCGACGCGTGCGTCGGCATGGATCACCTGGCGATGGAGGTTGGAGCGCTCGACGCGGTCATCATCGATCAAGGTCAATTGACCCACGCCCGCCGCCGCCAGATACAGCGCCGCCGGCGCGCCAAGGCCACCCGCACCCAGCAAGGCGATGCGCGCCGTCGAAAGCTTCGCCTGCCCCGTCTCGCCTACCTGGGGCAACTGGAGCTGCCGCGCGTAACGTTCGGCCGCATCACCATCCAGCGCACCGGCCGCCACCGGGAGGCCCTCCGCCTTCCAGCGCTGGAAACCGCCCGCCACCGAAGCCACCTGGCGGTAACCCATGCGTTGCAATGCTTCCGAAGCCAGCAGCGAACGCTGTCCGCTGCCGCACAGCACGGCGATGGGCCGCTGCCGGTCGGCTTCGATCTGCTCGATGCGCAGCTCGAGGAAACCACGTGACAGCCCGACCGCGCCGACCGGCGTACCGCTGGCACGTTCGCCGTCTTCGCGCACGTCGATCAGCAAGCCGCCCTGCGCCTGCCGTGCCAGCGCATCGGAGGGAGAAATCTCTGGAATGCTGGCGCGGAGCGCGTCCAGCCAGCTGTCGCGATTGAGGCTCGTCATCGACCTAGCTTACGGCGGACCGGGCAGGCACTCCAAATCCCCGCGGAGCGCACGCGACCCTGTAGGAGCGCACCCCGTGCGCGATCGGCATTCAAGGAGGCCACACCGTTGACGAGCCCTTGCGTCTGAGCGGCGAAGACCAATCTCAGCGATATACGGCTGCCCTGCGGTCGCGCACTGGGTGCGCTCGTACAAGGAGTGGACCGAGGCCCGTGCGGTCGCTCAGCGACCGCGCTTCTTCATCTCGCGGATCATGCGCTGGCGCTTGCGCTTCTGGCTGTCCGTCAACACGTTCTTCTTGCCGGCGAAGGGATTCTCGCCATCGCGGAATTCGATGCGGATCGGCGTGCCTTCCAGGCGATAACGCTTGCGGAAAAAGTTTTCGAGATAGCGGCGATAGGCCGGCGCGATGTGCTTGGTGCGGCTGCCGTGGATGACGACGGTCGGCGGATTGGTGCCGCCTGGATGCGCGAAGCGCAGCTTAGGCGCATGGCCGCGCACCAGCGGCGGCTGGTAGCCCTCGTAGGCCCGTTCCAGGGTCTTGGTGAGCTCGGAAGAGCCCAGCTCCTTGGTCGCCGCGTGATGCGCGCGCACGACGGCCTTCATCAGTTCGCGCAGGCCAGAGCCGTGCAGCGCCGAAATGAAAACGGTCTTTGCCCAGTCGACGAACTGCAGTCGACGCGCGAGCGCGTTCTGGCACTGCTCGCGCTGGTAGCTGTCCATGCCGTCCCACTTGTTGACGGCAATCACCAGTGCCCTGCCCTCGTCGACAGCGTGGCCGATCAGGGTGAGATCCTGGTCAGCCAGGTTCTCGCGTGCATCGACCATGACCACCACCACCTGTGCGGCGGCCATCGACTGCAGCGTCTTGATGACGCTGAACTTCTCCACCGCCTCTTCCACGCGCGCCTTGCGACGCACGCCGGCGGTGTCGATCAGGGTGTATTTGCGGCCATCGCGCTCCAGCGACACCTTGATCGGGTCGCGCGTGGTACCGGCCACATTGGAAACGATTAGGCGATCTTCGCCCAGCAGGCGATTGATCAGGGTGGACTTGCCCGCATTCGGACGACCTACGATGGCGACGCGGATGCTGTCCGGATCGGTCGCCTCGATTTCTTCGTGGGCGTCTTCCGGCAACAGCGTGAGCGCCGACGCGACGAGGTCTTCCGTGCCCCGGTTGTGTGCAGCGGACAGCGGCAGCGTGTTGGCGATGCCGAACACGGCGAATTCCGCCATGGCGTTCTGCAGATCCAGGCCGTCGGTCTTGTTGACGCCGGCGATGATCGGCTTGCCGCTGCGACGCAGCTCGTCGAGGATCGTGCGGTCCTGCGGCAGCAGGCCGTCACGTGCATCCACCACGAACACGAGCACGCTGGCTTCCTCGATGGCCAGGCGCACCTGCTGTGCGGTCAGGCCCTCGATACCTTCTTCTTCACCGGACAGGCCGCCGGTATCGACCACCACGAACGGGCGTGCACCGGTGCGGCACACGCCGTAATGGCGATCACGGGTGACGCCCGGCATGTCAGCCACCAGGGCGTCACGGCTGCGCGTCAGTGCGTTGAAGAGGGTCGATTTACCGACATTGGGACGACCGACCAGGGCAACGACGGGCAGCATGAGACAACCTTATGACGCGATCAGCGCGCGCCGAGACGGTAAGCGCCGATGCGGCCCTTCACGTCTTCGACGTACACGGTGTCGCCCACCACCAGCGGCTGGGCACGGATGGCTTTCTTGGACAGGCGTTCACGGCCGGCCAATGCACCGTCGCCGGTCTGCAGCCAATGCACGTAGCCTTCCAGGTCGCCCACGACGACATAGTCGCCCTGCACCGCCGGGCCGGTCAGCCAGCGATACTTGAGCGAATCGTTCTTCCACATGTCGGCGCCGCCGTTCTTGTCGAACGCCCACACCTGCGAGTCGTCGTTGACGCCGTAGATCGCGTTGTTGTTGACGTCCAGCGAGGTGAACGTGGAGAACGGGCGACTCCACAGCGGGCGACCGCTGGGGCCATCCACCGCGGCGAGGTTGCCGTGGTAGGCGGCGCTGTACAGCGTGTTGCCCTGGAGCAGGATGGAGCCATCGGCATCGCTCAGGCGCTCGATCTCGGTGCGGCCTTCACCGCTGGCAAGCGACTGTTCCCACAGCTTCTCGCCGTTGTCCAGGCGCAACGCCACCAGCTTGCCGGCATCGCTGCCATAGAACACCACGCCGTTGGCGACCATCAGCGGACCGTTGCCGCGCAGGCTCAGCAGCGGCACGGTGTCCTGGTCATAGACCCAGCGACGCTCGCCGTTGCTGCTGTCGAAGCCGTACAGACGGCCATCCTGGGTGCGGGCGACCACCAGATTGCCGGAGATCACCGGCGCGGAAATCACCTCGGAATTGACCACCGACTCCCAACGCGGACTGCCGTCCTTTGCATTGATGCCGTAGATGTGGCCATCGAGCGTGCCCACCACGACGAGGTCGCCGGCCGCGGCCGGGCCGCCGGCGTACAGCGCGTCGGCGCGCTTCTTGTCGCCCCAGCCGAACCAGCCCTGGGTGCGCGAACTCTTGCTCCACAGCGTCTTGCCGCTGGCGGCGTCGAACGCGGCGATCTTGCCGTCGGTACTGCAGGCGTACAGCACGCCATCGGCGAATGCGGGACGCAGGCGCACGCCGCTGTCGCCGGCGCCATCGCCCACGCTGCTGGTCCACAGCTTGGTGACCTGCACCGTCGGCTTGAAATCCTTGGCCAGCGGCGTCGGCGGCTGGACGTTTTCCTTCTTGAAGGAGTGGCAGCCGGCGAGCACGACCAGCGAGGTCAACGCCACCATCCACACGCGCTTCATCGCACCGTGCTTCTTCACTTCAGGTTTCATGCACCCTGCTTCCCGGCCACGGCCAGATCATCGATTTTCATCTGCACGCTCTGAGGCGCGTTCTCGCCCAGCGCCGCCTTGGCGGCTTCGTATGCCTTGCGGGCATCGTCCGGACGCCCAAGCTTGACCAGCACATCGCCGCGTAGTTCCTGCCCGACGCCTTCATAGCTCTTGGCGGGCATGCGATCGAGGGCCGCCAGCGCATCGGCGCCCTTGCCCTGTGCCAGCAGCACCCGGGCGGTGCGCAACTGCATGAGGGCCTTCAGGTTGGCGTCACCGGCATGGCTCTCGGCCCAGCTGAGCGATTCGAGTGCCTTGTCGAGCTGCTTGGCCTGAACCTGGCGCTGCGCGCGGTCGCCCGCGGCGAACGTGGCATAGGACGTATCGGTGTAGTCCTTGAGCAACTGCTCGGTCAGCGAGTCGGCGCTATCGGACTTGCCGGCAGCCGCGGCATCCTGCACCTGCTGATAGAGATTGGCGGCTTCCGACTGATGGTCGGCCTTGTGCTTGTTCCACTGCTGCCAGCCGAAGATGCCGACGAGACCGATGGCAATGCCGACGACGATGGACAGGCCGTTCTGGCGCAACCACTGCTGTACGCGTTCGCTCTGTTCGAATTCGTCGTATTCTTCAAAAGCCATGCAATCACCTTTGGAAACCGCGCGCCGAAAGCACTTTCGAAGCGCCTGACGTACGGAAAAAAGAAATCAGCCCATGGTCCGCACGCTGACGGGCGGACAATGGGCAAGCATAACCGATTGCGCCGGACCGCACAGGTCCGGCGTGAGCATCAGGCGCCAGCCGGCGAGGCCTTGCCGTCACGCACTTCGACGCGGAAGTGGGCGACGTTGGAGCGACGATAGCTGTCCAGCGCCATGGGCTGGCCATCCAGCATGACCTGCGCGCCATTGGCGTTGCCGATACGCACTTCCAGCGGCTGATCGCTGTGGTAGGTCTTGGAACTGCCAGCGGGCAGCAGACCATACTCGAGACGGGATCCATCCTTGGCGGTAACTTCCACCCAGCTGGCGCCCTGCAGGCTCAGCACCAGGCTATGGGCACCGTTGCCGACCGCCGCGTCGGCGGACGTCGGCTGCGGCGCGCTGCGGGCCGTGTCGCCTCCTAGACTGGGGAACGGCGCCATGGAGGCCATGAGCGGCTGCTGCTCCTGCGGCTGCGCCACCGGCGTGGTGGCCGGCGGCTGTGAGGCCGGGGTGGCGGAACCGGCACTGCCGGTCGCGTCCGCAAGCTTGGCTTCGGCGGCGGGCGTTGCTGCCGGGGCCGTCGACGACGCGCTGACGGGCGCGTCGACCTGTGCAACCGGGGCCGCATCGAGCGGTGCCAGGTGGCTCACGTCGCGATCGAGCGTGCCGCGCACGCCGAGCCAGATCGTGGGCACCACGATGGCTGCGGTCAGCACCACGTAGGTAGCGGCGCGAGCATAGTGCTCAAGCAGGTAGCGCGAGTGCGACATGCCGCCGGTGGCCACCAGGGTCGGCTGGCTTGGCTTGATGCGCTCCAGCTCGCCCTTCACCTCCGATTCGTCCACGCCGAGATAGCGCGCGTACTTGGTGAGGTAGCCGCCCAGGTAGACCTGGTAATCGATGCCTTCGTACTCGTTGCCCTCGATCTGGCGCAACACCTTCGCCGGGAGACGCAGCGCATGCGCGCAGGTTTCCACATCCAGGCCGCGTGCCTCGCGCGCGGCGCGCAAGCGGCTACCCAGCCTGGCGTGGGTCGTTTCCAGCGAAGAATGTTCCGTATCCATGGTGGCGTCGGGTACGTCGGTAAAAGGGAATGCTCGGTTGCCGCTGTTGGCCGTGTTTGACTGCTGGGATGTCATTGGCGTGCGGTTGCGTCGAGGGCGCGCGCCTGTTCCGAATCCGGGAACTGGCTTTGCAGTCGCCTGCTGTAGTTGAGAGCAGCATCCTTGTTGCCCAACCGTGATTCGATGTCGTGACCAAGCTTCAGCGCCGCCGCACTCGGCTGACCCAGCGCGTCGAAGCGCTGGATAAAGGCACGTGCACGGAACGCATCGTTCTGAAGATAAAGCACGTTGGCGAGCTGGTACAACGCCTGGGCGTTCTGCGGATCGATCTCGATGGCCTTGCGGAAGTCCACCTCCGCGCCGGCGAAATCCCGGCCGCGCGCCAGGCAGGTGCCGGCGTTGGTCCAGGCCAGCGAAGGCGTCTGGTAGAACGGGTCCGCCACGGCCTTCTGGAAGTACGGCATGGCCTCGGCCGACTTGCCTTCCCGGTTGCACAGGAACCAGCCGAGGTTGTTGTTGGTGTCACCCTTGGTGGGCGCCAGCGCCTGTGCCTTGCGGTAGTGCAGCTCCGCGTTGGGCATGTCATTGATGCGCTCGTACACCACGGCGAGGACCGTGTGCGCTGGCACGTAGTTGGGATCGAATTCCAGCGCCTTGTTGAGCTTGACCATGGCGTCCTGCAGGTCGCCGTTTTCCATGTACTGCTGGCCAAGCTGGGTATGGATGCGCGCCCCGTCCTCGCGCTGCTCCGCCTTGGTCGTGCGCGGAATCTTCGTCGACACGCCACCGGCATCGGTGGTCGTGGTGGTAACGCAGCCTGTCAGCGCGCCGGCCAGGCCGACGCCCCACAGGATTCGATCAAGCCGCATGACTCGCCCCCTCGTCCAGACGCTTGCGAAATTCGGCCTGGCGACGGGTGCGATCCAATACCTGCCCCTTGAGCTGGCCACATGCCGCATCGATGTCGTCACCGCGGGTGCGGCGCAGCATGGTCAGCACGTTGGCATTGAGCAACTGGGTCTGGAAGGCGCGGATCGTTTCGGCGTCCGAGCGCTCGAAACGCGTGCCAGGAAAAGGATTGAACGGAATCAGGTTGACCTTGCAGGTGGGCAGGCGGCGCATCAGCTTGATGAGCTGGCGGGCGTGCTCCGGCTGGTCATTGACACCCTTCATCAGGGTGTACTCGAAGGTGATCGACGTGCGCGGCTTGCGATCCAGCCAGCGCTGACAGGCAGCCATCAACTCGGCGATCGGGTAGCGCTTGTTGAGCGGCACCAGTTCGGTGCGCAGCTCGTCGTTGGCGGCGTGCAGCGACACGGCCAGCGACACGTCGATGGTTTCCGACAGCTTGTCGATCATCGGCACCAGGCCGGCGGTCGACAGGGTGACGCGCTTGGACGCCAGGCCGAAGCCCAGATCGTCGCGCATAAGGCTCATGGCGCGGGTCACGTTGTCGAAGTTCAGCAGCGGCTCGCCCATGCCCATCATCACCACGTTGGTGATGCGACGGTTCTGGTGCGTGACGTTGCCGAGGTATTTGGCCGCCACCCACATCTGGCCGATGACTTCGGCGGTGGAGAGGTTGCGGTTGAAGCCCTGCGTCGCGGTGGAGCAGAACTGGCAGTTGAGGCCGCAGCCGACCTGCGAGGACACGCACAGCGTGCCGCGGGTGGGCTCGGGGATGTACACCGCCTCGATGGCGTTGCCGCCATCCATGCCGAGCAGCCACTTGTGCGTGCCGTCGGCAGCGCCCTTGTCGAACAGGGTCTTCGGCGGGCCGACATAGCACGACGCTTCGAGCTTTGCCCGAAGCGCCTTGCCGACGTCAGTCATGTTTTCGAAGTTGTCTTCCAGGCGGTGGTAGATCCACTTCATCACCTGCTCGGCGCGATACGGCTTCTCGCCCAGCTGCGCGAAGAAATCACGCAGGCCCTGGCGATCGAAGTCGAGCAGGTTGACCTTGTCGGTGGTGGTGGATACGGCCTGGTCAGTCATCTTCATTTTGCGGCGCGAGGCCGCCCTCTATTTCCTTTCGCCATCCGATGGAACGCGGTTTTCGTGGAGAGTGCGGCCATGGATGGCCGCTTCTTGATTCCCGCGTTCATGGATGAACGCACTTACCTTGAAAAGATTTCCGTCGTCGCGAAGAAGTACGCGATCTCGACGGCAGCCGTGTCGGCAGCGTCGGAACCATGCACCGCGTTCGCGTCGATGGAGTCGGCGAAGTCGGCGCGGATCGTGCCCGGCGCAGCGTCCTTCGGGTTGGTGGCGCCCATCAGCTCGCGGTTCTTGAGGATGGCGTTCTCGCCTTCCAGCGCCTGGATCATCACCGGACCGGAGATCATGAACTCGACCAGCGCCTTGAAGAACGGACGCTCCTTGTGCACGGCGTAGAAGCCTTCGGCTTCCTGGCGCGACAGGTGCTTCATCTTGGCGGCAACGACCTTGAGGCCGGCCTTTTCGAAGCGAGCGTAGATTTCACCGATCACGTTCTTGGCAACGGCGTCGGGCTTGATGATGGAAAGGGTGCGCTCCAGCGCCATGAGTCTGCTCCGGGAAAACTGGTATCTGAGTGGGCGGGCCGGTCTTTGCCGGCAAATTACGCCAAATCCGGCGTCAATATGCGGATTTAGCTCACGAAAGTTTGACAGATTCTAACTGATACGCAAGTCGCGCGCAGGCCCGCCCGCGCACCAGTCCAACGATCGTTTGACGGGCGCAAATCGACCCGCGTATCCTCAAACGATCGTTTGATTCCAGGGTCACCGACCATGTCAGCATCGCACGCCGCCCTGCCGACCAAGGAACGCATCCTCGGCGCCGCCGAGGAACTGTTCGCCAGGCATGGCTTCGAGGGCGCCTCCCTACGCCAGCTCACGGCGGCCGCCGGGGTCAATCTCGCCGCAGTGAACTACCACTTCGGCTCGAAGGATCGCCTGATCGAAGAGGTCTTCCGGCGCCGTCTGGATCAGTTGAACAGCCGCCGCATGGCCGCCCTGCAGAAGGTCGCCGGCGAACCCGACACCACCATCGAGCAGGTACTGGCTGCCTTCATCGTGCCTGCACTGGAGCTTTCCCACGATGGCAACGGTTCCCTTTTCATGCGTGTGCTGGCGCGAGCGTTCGCCGAGCACGATGACACCCTGCGCAAGTTCCTGTCGGACAACTACGGCCATGTCATGCGCCAGTTCACCGCGGAGTTCGCCCGCCTGCTGCCCCACCTGAGCAAGGAGGAGCTGTACTGGCGCGTCGACCTGGTGACCGGCGCCCTGACCCATGCCATGTCCGGCTTCGGCATGATCCAGCGAAAAAGCGATGTCACCGAGCACGTGCATCGTGAGCAGACCGCCCAGCACCTGATCCGCTTCGCCGCCGCCGGTCTCAAGTCCCCTTGATCCCGGTGTCCGAACACCCTCGGCCGATCACGGCCACCCGCTTCACCTTCCTGTGTCCTGCACTACGGAGAAACCAATGACCGCTCCATCCACACCCAAGGCAGCGCTGCGCATCCGCAAGGCTGCGGTGCTCGGCGCCGGCGTCATGGGCGCGCAGATCGCCGCGCACCTGACCAATGCCGGCGTCGAAACCGTGCTGTTCGACCTGGCCGCCAAGGAAGGTCCCAAGAGTGGCATCGCCCTGAAGGCCATCGCCAACCTGCAGAAGCTCTCGCCTGCCCCGCTGGCCGACAAGACCATCGCCGGCGCGATCATCCCCGCCAACTATGACGAGGATCTGGAGCATCTGAAGGACGTGGACTTGGTGATCGAAGCGATCGCCGAACGGATGGACTGGAAGCTGGATCTCTACAAGAAGATCGCTTCGCATCTTTCGCCGACCGCGGTGATCGCGTCCAACACCTCGGGCCTGTCGATCAACGGCCTGGCCGAGGCGCTGCCGGAAGACATGCGCCACCGCTTCAGCGGCGTGCATTTCTTCAACCCGCCGCGCTACATGCACCTGGTCGAGCTGATCCCCACGAAGCTCACTGACAAGAACGTGCTGGAAGGCCTCGAGGCGTTCCTTACCACCGCGCTCGGCAAGGGCGTGGTGTACGCCAAGGACACGCCGAACTTCATCGGCAACCGCATCGGCGTGTTCTCGATGCTGGCCACCATGCATCACACGCAGCAGTTCGGCCTGGGCTTCGACGTGGTCGACGCGCTGACCGGCCCGGCCGTGGGCCGTCCCAAGAGTGCTACCTACCGCACGGCGGACGTGGTGGGCCTGGACACCATGGCGCACGTGATCAAGACCATGGCCGATACGCTGGCCGACGATCCGTGGCACGAATACTTCAAGGCGCCGGTGTGGCTCACCGCCCTGATCGAGAAGGGCGCGCTGGGCCAGAAGACCGGCGCAGGTTTCTACCGCAAGGCCGGCAAGGACATCGTCGTGCTCGACGTGGCCAAGCAGGACTACCGTGCGTCCGAGCAGAAGGCGTCGGACGAGGTGTCCGCGATCCTCGCCATCAAGGACCCGGCCGAGAAGTTCGGCAAGCTGCGCGCTTCCAGCGATCCGCAGGCGCAGTTCCTGTGGGCGACCTTCCGCGACCTGTTCCACTACAGCGCCTATCACCTGGCCGACATCGCCGACACCGCGCGCGACGTCGACTTCGCCATCCGCTGGGGATACGGCTGGAAGCTCGGTCCGTTCGAGACCTGGCAGGCCGCTGGCTGGCAGCAGGTGGCCGGCTGGATCGCCGAGGACATCGCCGCCGGCAAGGCCATGAGCAAGGCACCGCTGCCGGCGTGGGTTACCGACGGCCGCAGTGGCGTGCACGGCAAGGACGGTTCCTGGTCCGCCGCCGAAGGCAAGAACAAGCCGCGCTCACAGCACCCGGTCTACCAGCGTCAGCTGTTCCCCGATCCGATCCTGGGCGAGAAGTTCGACCAGGGCACCACGGTGTGGGAGAACGAGGGCGTGCGCCTGTGGACGCTGGGCGACGACGGCGTGGGCATCATCTCGTTCAAGACCAAGATGAACACGGTCAACGATGCCGTGCTCGACGGCGTGCAGCAGGCGATCGACGTCGCCGAGCAGCAGCTCAAGGCCGTGGTGATCTGGCAGACCGGCGAGCCGTTCTCGGCCGGTGCCGACCTCAAGGGCGCGCTGGGCCTGCTGCAGGCCGGCAAGTTCGACGACTTCGAAAAGATGGTCGCCAACTTCCAGGCCACCAGCATGCGCATCAAGCACTCACTGGTGCCGGTGGTGTCGGCGGTGCGCGGCCTCGCCCTCGGTGGCGGCTGCGAATTCCAGATGCACTCGGCTCGCACCGTGGCTGCGCTGGAAAGCTACATCGGCCTGGTCGAGGCCGGCGTCGGCCTGCTGCCGGCCGGTGGCGGCCTGCATGAACTGGCCGTGCGCGCCGCCAAGGCGAACCCGGAAGATCCGTTCGAATCGCTGAAGAAGGTGTTCGAGACGGTCGCCATGGCCAAGGTGTCCGGCAGCGCCCTGGAAGCCAGGCAGCTGGGCCTGCTGCGCGACAGCGACGTGGTCGTGTTCAACGCCTACGAGTTGCTGTACGTCGCCAAGAAGGTCGCGCTTTCGCTGGCCGAAAGCGGCTGGCGTCCGCCGATGATGGCCCGCAACATCCCGGTCGCCGGCGACGTGGGTACCGCCACGTTCCAGGCGTCGCTCGCCAACCTCGCCGAGGGCTACTTCGCCTCGCCGCATGACGTGGCGATCGCCACGCGCATCGCGGACACGCTGTGCGGCGGCAAGATCGAGCGCGGTTCGCAGGTCGACGAGGAGTGGTTGCTCGCGCTGGAGCGCAAGCACTTCGTGGAACTGGCCAAGACCGAGAAGACCCAGGCCCGCATCGCGCACACCATGACCACCGGCAAGCCGCTGCGTAACTAAAGGCTCGTCATTCCGGCGCAGGCCGGAATCCAGTCGCCGCATTCCTGGATCCCGGCCTACGCCGGGATGACGATCAAAAACCAAAGTGCGTCGCAGCGAATCACGCGCGACGCCACGGAGCAAAAACCATGACCAAGCAAGTGCAAGACGCCTACATCGTCGCCGCCACCCGCACGCCGGTCGGCAAGGCGCCGCGTGGCGTGTTCCGCAACACCCGTCCGGACGACATGCTCGCCCACGTGATCCGCGCCGTGATGGCGCAGGCCCCGGGCATCGATCCGCATCGCATCGAAGACGTGATCGTCGGCTGCGCCATGCCGGAAGCCGAGCAAGGCATGAACGTCGCGCGCATCGGCTCGCTGCTGGCCGGCCTGCCGTACACGGTGCCAGGCGTCACCATCAACCGCTTCTGCTCCTCCGGCGTGCAGGCCATTGCGATGGCCGCCGATCGCATCCAGCTCGGCGTCGCCGACCTGATGATCGCTGCCGGCACCGAGAGCATGAGCATGGTGCCCATGATGGGCCACAAGATCGCGATGAACCCCGCGATCTTCGCCAATAAGGAAGACGTGGCCATCGCCTACGGCATGGGCATCACGGCCGAGAAGGTGGCCGAGCAGTGGAAGGTCACCCGCGAGCAGCAGGACGCCTTCGCGGTGGAAAGCCATCGCCGCGCGCTGGCCGCCATCGCTGCCGGCGAGTTCAAGGACGAGATCACCCCGTTCCAGCTCGATGATCACTACCCCGACCTCGCCACGCGCGGCATCACCACCGACAGCCGCGTGATCGACACCGACGAAGGCCCACGCGCCGGCACCACGCTAGACGTACTGAGCAAGCTGCGCACGGTGTTCCGCAACGACAAGTTCGGCGGCTCCGTGACGGCCGGCAATTCCTCGCAGATGTCCGACGGCGCCGGCGCGCTGCTGCTGGCCAGCGAGAAGGCGATCAAGGAGTTCAACCTCACCCCGATCGGCCGCTTCGTCGGCTACTCGGTGGCGGGCGTGAAGCCGGAAGTGATGGGCATCGGCCCGAAGGAAGCGATTCCCAAGGCGCTCAAGCAGGTCGGCCTGACCAAGGACCAGCTGGACTGGATCGAGCTCAACGAAGCCTTCGCCGCGCAGGCGCTCGCGGTGATCGGCGACCTCGGCCTGGATCCCTCCAAGGTGAACCCGCTGGGCGGCGCCATCGCGCTCGGACACCCGCTGGGCGCCACCGGTGCGATCCGCGCCGCCACCCTGCTGCACGGCATGCGCCGCCGCAAGCAGAAGTACGGCATGGTGACCATGTGCATCGGCACCGGCATGGGTGCGGCGGGCGTGTTCGAAGCGCTCTGATCCACCCTGCTCCGCAACACGAAACGGCGCCGTAGCGATACGGCGCCGCTTTTGTTTGTGTGCGCAGGTTCAGCTCAGCGCTGCGACCTGCCTGGCCACATAGAGCGTCAGGAAGATCGCCAGAATCACCAGCAGCGCCGCCATTGCCCGTGCGGTCCAGGTGTCACCGTAGGTGGATGACGCTTCGGCTTCGATCGCCTTGTGGTTGCGGTAATAGCGCAGCGTTGCGCCTGCGATCATCAGCGCACCGACCAGCAGCAAGCCGAGCCCAAGCCATTGGGATGCCCGCGTATGCAGGTTCTCCGTCACCCGGGTCGCGGCCCGCGAGGTAAACAGCAGAAAAATGTCGAACCGCTCCAGCAGGAAGCCGAACGCCATCACGGAGATGGCCGTGCGCACCCATGCGAGATAGGTCCGTTCATTGGCCGCATGGTCGCTGAAATGGGGTATCACGGTGAATCGGGTCTCCGCGCTGCCTACGCCGGAGGCTCATCTTCCACGCGCATCGTCAGCGCACCGTGTTCGTCCCGGGCCGCATGTCCGAAGCGCGCTACAATCGAAGGTCACGTTCGACCGGACCGATCCACATGCGCAATCCTCTCCAAGAACAGCTGCTGAAAGCCGGCCTGGCCAAGAAGGGCAAGGTGGACCAGATCGCGCGCGAGCAGGCCAAGCAGCGTCAGGGCAAGGCGCAGGTGGCTGCGCCCGAAGAGAAGATCGACGCGCAGCGCCTGCAGGCAGAGCGCGCCGAGCGCGACCGCGCGTTGGCCGCGGAACGCAATGCGCAGAGCCGGGCGCGCGAGCTCGCGGCGCAGGTCCGCCAGATCGTCGACGCCAGCAAGGTGAAGCGCGAGGGCGAGATCAGCTACCGCTTCACCGATGGCCGCAGTGTGCTGGTCAACGAGTCGCTGCGCACGCAGCTGGCGAAGGGTTCGCTGGTGGTCGTCCGCTCGGGCGATGGCTACGAACTGCTGCCGCGCCTTGCCGCGGAGAAAGTGCGTGAACGTGATGCATCCGCCATCGTACTGGACCACGGCCAGCCGTCCGACACGACGACGCAGAGCGAAGACGACGCCTATTACAGCCAGTTCAAGGTGCCCGACGACCTGACCTGGTGACGCGACGCACGCCTCTCGGGGCTCGTCCGGGTCTCGACAGCCCCCATCACTTTGGCGCAATCGGATTACCGGCCGCCCCCGACCGCCTCCTAAGGTCTGCATACCCACAGACCCCTTGGAGGTTCCCATGTCACAGGTATGGCTCATCACCGGCAGTTCGCGCGGCTTCGGCAAGGCGCTCGCGGAAGCCGTTCTGGCCGCCGGCCATCGATTGATCGCCACGGCCCGCCAGCCAGCGCAGCTGGACGCCCTCGTCGTGCGTTACGGAGACAGGGTCCGCACCGTCGCGCTGGATGTCACCGACGCCCGCGCCGCGCAGGACGCCGTGCAGGCCGCCATCGATGCGTTTGGACGTCTGGACGTATTGGTCAACAATGCCGGCTACGGCAACCTGACGACCATCGAGGAAGGCAGCGACGAGGACTTCCGCGCCCAGATGGAAACCAACTTCTTCGGCACCGTGAACGTCACCCGCGCCGCCCTTCCGCTACTGCGTCGCCAGCGCTCGGGGCACATCATCCAGTTCTCCTCGATCGGCGGGCGCATCGGCGTGCCCGGCATGGGCGCCTACCAGTCCGCCAAGTGGGCGGTGGAAGGCTTTTCCGAAGTGCTGGCGAAGGAGGTCGCGGCGTTCGGCATCAAGGTCACCCTGGTCGAGCCCGGTGGTTTCCGTACGGACTGGGGCGGCCCGTCCATGACGGTCTTCGCGCCCGCCGAGACATCGGAATACGCCACCGTGCTCGCGCCGATGATGGCGCTGCGCAAGGAACACACGGGCAACGAAGCAGGCGACCCCGCCAAGGCCGCCACGGCCATCCTCAGCATCGCCGGCATCGAGCAGCCGCCGCTGCGTCTGCTGTTGGGTTCGGATGCGGTGTACCTGGCCGCCCAGCAGGCCGCCAAGGTCGCTGCCGAAGACGCGCAATGGCGCGAGCTCAGTCTTTCGACCGACTTCGACCGTTCGCCACAAGCCGCCGAGCAGCGCGACCGCATGCTGCGGGCGGTAATCTGAGCGCCTGTCCAGTCGCGCAAGGGAGCACACGACCGTGAGGGCCGACCAGATTCCGCTCAGTCGTGGCGCCTTTGCGCGCATGGCCACGCTCGACCTGGATGTGCCCGCGGTGCTCGACCATGCAGGCCTTCCGCGGGCCCTGATGTCCGAAGCGCGGCCCATGCTCACCACCGCCCAGTTCTTTGCGTTCTGGCATGCGGTGGAAGCCGTCTGCCGGGACCCGTCGCTGGGCCTGCGGCTTGGCGACGGCACGCGCTCCGAGGTGTACGACATGGTGACGGCCGCCGCGCTGCATTCGGGCACGCTCGGTGGTGCGTTGGACAAACTGGCGCGCTACAAGCGGCTCACCTGTCCGGAGGATGTGGTGGTTGAACTCGGCCGGGACGAGGCGGCCGTGTCGATGCGCTGGATGCTCGCGGAGGGACACACGCCGCGGCTGCTGGTCGATGCCATGTTCGCCTCCAATTTTGCGCTGGCGGAACGCGGCACGGGGCGCGCGTTGCATCTGCGACGCATCGAACTGACGCGGCGTCCTGCCGATGGCACCCTGCTGCATGCGCATTTCCGCTGCGAGCTTCGCTTCAACGCGCCGCAGGATCGCATCGTCTATGCGCGCAGCGATCTCGATCTTCCCTTCGTCACGCAGGATGACGGCCACCTGGCCGACCTGCTTCCCGTGCTGGAAGGTTCATTGCGCGAGCAGACGGCCGCCACGCCGCTGCGTGACAAGGTGTGGAACGTGCTGTCGCGTGGCATGCGCGGTGGCCACCTGCGCATGGCACAGGTGGCCGAAGCATTACACCTGAGCCCGCGCACCCTGCAGCGCCGTCTCGGCGAGGTCGGCACCAGCTACCAGCAGGTGCTGGACCAGGTACGCCACCAGCTCGCCCGCCGCCTGCTGGATGCCACCGACCTGGACGTCGGCGAAATCGCGTTCCTGCTCGGCTTCGAAGAGCTGAACTCCTTCAACCGTGCGTTCCGCCAGTGGGAAGGCGCCACGCCCGCGCGCTGGCGGACCACGATCGCCGGCTGAAGTCCCCGCGACACCGCAAGCCGCCGGCGTGACGTGCTCGAAGCGGATGGCGACGAGCCCTTGCGACCATCGCCCCGGCAGACTGCAGGACATCAGGTTTCCCGTCGCCATCGCCCGACGCCAGAAGCCGTGGCGCCATCGCAAGAAGCGGAGTGTTTCGGGCAACAGACAGGCCCACCATGGTCCGCTGCAGCGACGACAGCGACGACCATGACGAACATGCCAGCATCCCTCGACCGATACCTGCACGACGCCGACTGGCCAGCGATCACACGCGGGCTGGACACGACGGGCTGCGCCCTTCTGCCCGGCCTGCTCACGCCGGAGCAGTGTCATTCCCTCGCGGCGTGCTACGCGCAGGACCGCGGTTTTCGCAGCCGCGTGGTGATGGCGCGACACGGGTTTGGCCGCGGCGAATACAAATACTTCGACTATCCGCTGCCCGCCCTGGTGACCCAGCTGCGGAGCCGCCTGTATCCGAAGCTCGCATCGGTGGCGAATGCGTGGCACGAACGGCTGGGCATCGAGGCGCGCTTTCCGGGCAACCTCGACGATTTCCTCGCCCGCTGCCACGACGCCGGCCAGGCACGGCCCACGCCCTTGCTGCTGCGCTACGGCCCGGACGATTACAACTGCCTGCACCAGGACCTGTACGGCGAACACGTGTTCCCGCTGCAGGTTGCCATCCTGCTCTCCGAGCCCGGACGGGACTTCGAAGGCGGCGAGTTCGTGCTCACCGAACAGCGACCGCGCATGCAGTCGCGGGTGGAGGTCGTCCCGCTGCGCCAGGGCGATGCCGTGGTCTTCGCCGTCAACCATCGGCCGATGCAGGGTGCGCGGGGCGCCTATCGCGTGGCCATGCGCCACGGGGTCAGCCGCCTGCGTAACGGCCAGCGATATACGCTGGGCATCATCTTCCATGACGCCCTGTGACCTGTCGCACCGGCAAGGTGCGGCGGGAATCCTTTAGGATGGCCGCTTCGCCCTGCCGCCAAGAGGATCGTGCCGACGATGAAGACCCACGAAACCACCGTAGGGCCTGCCACGCAGGAACACCACCTGCAACGCAACCTGCGCAACCGACACCTGCAGTTGATCGCGATCGGCGGCGCCATCGGCACCGGCCTGTTCATGGGCTCGGGCAAGACGATCAGCCTCGCCGGCCCCTCGGTGATCTTCGCGTACGCGATCATCGGCAGCGTGCTGTTCTTCATGATGCGTGCGATGGGCGAGCTGCTGCTGTCCAACCTGCACTACAAGTCGTTCGTCGACTTCAACTACGACCTGCTCGGTCCCTGCGCCGGTTTCTTCACCGGCTGGACGTACTGGTTCTGCTGGGTGGTCACCGGCATCGCGGATATCGCCGCGATCACCGGCTACATCCAGTTCTGGGCACCCGGCGTGCCGCTGTGGCTGCCCGGCACGGTGTGCATTTCGCTGCTGCTCGGCCTCAACCTGCTGACGGTGAAGCTGTTCGGCGAACTCGAGTTCTGGTTCGCGCTGGTCAAGATCATCGCCATCGTGGCGTTGATCGCCATCGGCATCGTGCTGATCGCCATCGGCTTCACCTCGCCCTCGGGCGCGAAGGCCGCGGTGTCGAACCTGTGGAGCAATGGTGGCTGGTTCCCGCATGGCGGCGCGGGTTTCCTCGCGGCGTTCCAGATCGCGGTGTTCGCTTTCGTCGGCATCGAGCTGGTCGGTACCGCGTCGGCCGAAGCACGCGATCCGGAGAAGACGCTGCCCAAGGCGATCAATTCCATTCCGATCCGCGTGATCGTGTTCTACGTGCTCGCCCTGCTGGTGATCATGACGGTGACGCCGTGGAACCAGGTCGCGCCGGATCGCAGCCCGTTCGTCAACCTCTTCATGCTGATCGGCATTCCGATCGCGGCCAGCCTGATCAATTTCGTCGTGCTGACCTCGGCCACCTCGTCGGCGAACAGCGGCATCTATTCGACGGGCCGCATGCTGTATGGCCTTTCCGCCGGCAGGCTCGGTCCCAAGCCGTTCGCCCGCCTGAGCAACAACAACGTGCCGGCCAATGGTCTCGCCTATTCCTGCGCGCTGCTGTTCATTGGCGTGTTCCTGCTTTACCAGGAAGGCGACGTCATGAAGGTGTTTACCATCGTGACCACGATCTCCAGCATCTGCTTCATCTTCGTGTGGTCGCTGATCATGATCGCGTACATGCGCTACCGGAAGCTGCACCCCGAGCGCCATGCCACGTCGATCTTCAAGATGCCCGGTGGCGTCGCGATGTGCTGGCTGGTGCTCGCGTTCTTCGCCTTCGTGCTGTGGGTGTTCGCACAGAAGGACGACACCCTGCAGGGTCTGATCTATACGCCGATATGGTTCATGGCGCTGGCCATCTGCTACCCGTTCTATCGCAAGCAGGCGATCGAGCATCGCAAGCACACGCATTGATGCATGAGGACCGGCGACGGGCGTCGCCGGTCCATGCGGCACGGGCTTCACGCAGGCAATAAAAAAGCGACCCAAGGGTCGCTTTTTTTGTCGATCGCGATGCTCGATCAACGGAATCTGGAGCGGGAAACGAGACTCGAACTCGCGACCCCGACCTTGGCAAGGTCGTGCTCTACCAACTGAGCTATTCCCGCATCGGAGTCGCGCATTGTAATGGCTAATCGCCGCCCGTCAAGCACCTGTCATGAATTGGGTTCAGTCGTCGCTCCGGACGTGGCCGGTGGCGTCGCCCTTGAGGCTGGGCCAGGCCGCGCGCAGGTAGTAAAGGCCCGACCAGATGGTCAGGATGCCGGCGATCACCAGCAGCACCTCGCCGATGTGGTACAGGCGCAGCGCTTCGGCGCTCTTCTCGTGCTGCACGATCAACACCACCAACGCCACCATCTGCATGACGGTCTTGAGCTTGCCGATGAAAGCCACTTTCACGGTGGCGCGCATGCCGATCTCGGCCATCCATTCGCGCAATGCGGACACGCTGATCTCGCGGCCCACGATGATCGCCGCCGTGATCGCCATCACCACGCCCGACCAGCCGCCGCGATGCGATTCGACCAGCAGGAACAGCGTCACCGCGACCATCAGCTTGTCGGCGACGGGATCGAGAAAGGCGCCGAATGCCGATGTCAGGTTCATGCGCCGCGCGAGATAGCCGTCCAGCCAGTCGGTGATCGCGGCGAGCAGGAAGACGGTGGCGGCGGTGATGTTGTGCCCCGGAAACTGCCAGTAGAACACCAGCACCATGACCGGCAGCAAGAGCACGCGGAACAAGGTGAGCCAGGTGGGCAGGTTGATATGCATAGATCCTTTCCGGGATGGTTCTTCAGCAATACGGGGCAAGCGTACTCGCGAGGCACGCGTACGGGCAGCGGACCAGCGCACGCCTATCCATGCAGCACAGCATAAATGCGTTCCGCCAGCCCGCGATCAATGCCCTTCACCTGCGTGAGTTCCTCCACGCCAGCGGCCTCGACGCCAGCCAGGCCACCGAAGGCCTTCAGCAAGGCCGTGCGGCGGCGTGCACCGATGCCCGGAACGTCCTCGAGCACGCTGCGCTCCCGCGCTTTCTCGCGACGCTTGCGATGGCCGCTGATGGCGAACCGGTGCGCTTCGTCGCGCACTGCCGCGACGAGGTGCAGCGCAGGCGAAGCCGGGCCGGGGTGCAGGTTGCGGCCGGAATCGGCAAGGATCAGCGTTTCCTCGCCCGCGCGACGGCCGGGCCCCTTGGCCACGCCCACCACGTTGATCCCGGTGACGCCCAGTTCCTTCAGCACGTCCAGCGCCTGCGCCACCTGCCCGCTGCCGCCGTCGATCAGCAGCACGTCGGGACACGCGCCCTCGCCCTCGGCGACTTTGCGGAAGCGGCGCACCAGCGCCTGATGCATCGCGGCGTAATCGTCCCCCGGCGTGATGCCGCTGATGTTGAAGCGGCGGTAATGCGATTTCTCCGGCCCTTCCGGACCGAACACCACGCACGAAGCAACGGTGAGCTCGCCCTGCGTGTGGCTGATGTCGAAGCATTCGATGCGGCGCGGCGATTCGCCCAGCTCCAGCAGTTTTTGCAGATCGTCGAAACGCGCTCCCAGTGTCTGCCGGCTCGCCAGCTTGGCCGTGAGCGATGCCTGCGCGTTGCGCTCGGCCATCTGCAGGAAGCGCGCACGTTCGCCGCGCACGCTGGATTTGAGCTCCACCGCGTGGCCGGACTGCTGCGCCAGCATTTCGCCGAGGATCTGCTGGCTGGGCAACGTTTCACCAAGGATCAGCTCGCGCGGCACCGGACGATCCAGGTAGTACTGCGCGATGAACTGCTCCAGCACGTCGGCGGGCTCCGCATCCAGCGGCAGGCGCGGGAAGAAATCGCGCGTGCCGAGGCTGATGCCGTTGCGGAAGAACAGCACGCTCACGCAGGCCATGCCCGACTCGATACGGCAAGCCAGCACGTCCATGTCGGCGCTGGCGCCCTGCACGTGATGCTCTGCCTGCAACTTGCGCAGCGCCGCCACCTGGTCGCGCAGCGCAGCGGCGCGCTCGAACTCCAGGCTCTTGCTGGCGTGCTCCATCTGCCCGGCCAGCTCATCGATGACCGCGCTGCTGCGGCCTTCGAGAAACATCTCGGCATGTCGCACGTCGTTGCGGTAGTCGTCCACCGTGATCAGCTTGACGCATGGCGCCGTGCACCGACCGATCTGGTGCTGCAGGCACGGCCGCGAACGGTTCTTGAAATAGCTGTCCTCGCACTGCCTCACCTTGAACAGCTTCTGCATCAGGTTGAGGCTTTCGCGCACCGCGAACGTACTCGGGAATGGTCCGAAATAGCGCCCCGGCATGTTGCGCGCGCCGCGATGGAACGCGAGCCGCGGATAATCTTCGCCGCCGGACAGATAGATGTACGGGTAGCTTTTGTCGTCGCGCAGCAGGATGTTGTAGCGCGGCTTGAGCGATTTGATCAGCTGCGATTCCAGCAGCAGCGCCTCGCCTTCGGTACGCGTCACCGTGATGTCGGCCCGCGCGATCTGCGACACCATCGCGGCGATGCGCGGCTCCATCCGCGGCTTGAGGAAATAACTGCCGACGCGCTTCTTCAGGTTGCCGGCCTTGCCGACATACAGCAGTTCGCCGTCCTCGTCGAAATAACGATAGACACCGGGCGACGTGGAGAGGGTCTTGACGAAGGCCTTGCCGTCGAAGGCCTGCGGCGAACTGGGCTGCATCGTGGGATTCTAGCCTTTCGCGCGAAGCCGGGCGATGAGGCCATCCACGCCGCGCTCGGCGAGTTCGACGGACTGCCGAAAACCGTCGTCATCGCCAAAGTACGGATCGGGGAACTCCAACGGCGACGCCACGCCTGCCCATGGCAGGAACAGCTCGGGCTCGCTCCCTCGATGGCCACGCAGCGACAGCAACGCGTCGAGGTTGTCGCTGTCCATCGCGAGCAGCCAGTCATGGCTGGAAAAATCGTCGGGCCGCACCTGCCTGGCGCGATGCGAGGCCAGGTCGTACCCGGCGGCCGCCGCAGCACGCAGCATGCGCGGATCGGCGCCCTTCCCCACATGCCAGTTGCCCGTGCCGCATGAGGCGAGCGTGACCTGCAACCCGGCCTCGGCACAGCGCCGGCGTGCCACGGCCTCAACCAGCGGCGAACGGCATATGTTGCCCAGGCAGACGAACAAAACGGAGGGATTGTCTTTTTTAATCATGTGGTTATTTGACCGGGCAAGGGCCAGGCCGGACCACCCGGCCGTCCTCGGCCGACAGCCTCGAAGATATGGCTACGAAGACCATCACCGTCAAGGCTTCGTGAGCGAAAAGGCGCGAACTTCCCGAAGCCCCTTTCCACGTCGACGCCGCCGCGCCAGCGACCATGCGCCTGGCTCGCCGGCATCACCAACGCCCGATGGCTCATTAACGGTACGTACACCGCCAGTGGGCAAGATCGAGCGGCGGCCAGCGTCTCATGGGAAGCCATCCGCACACGCTGCCTCGCGAGACAATCCAGGGAACCGAAAGGGGAATAGATCCATGAGCATAAGAAGGCGACTGCGCCACTTGCCGGTGGTCAACATCCTGGTGGTTGCGGCCGTGATCGCGGTACTTCTCGCGCTGATCATTCCCGCGTGGCGCAGCCACGGCATCAAGCAGCACATTGCCGACGCGATGAAAGGCGCGGATGCCGTGAAGCTGGTGGTGATGGAAGCGGCCACGGTGCATGGCGGCCTGGCCCAGGTGCGGGCCAGCGACCTGCAGTACAACGCCAAGGCATCCAGCGGCGAGCACGTGGGCAACGTCGAGGTCGCCGATGGCGGGCTGATCACCTTGTCGACCCGCGACACGGGTGCGAGCCCCGACCCGGTGATCATGTTCATTCCGACCGAAGGAGCCGGCTCGGGCGGCGCCGACATCACCTGGACCTGCCAGGTCGTGCTCGGGGATGCCTCGCTCGCTCCCGCCAACTGCCAGGGGCATGGCTACGTGCCGTCCAATGCAAGCTCCGCGGCGCCAGCATCCGCGTCGACGGTGCCGGCACCCGCCAGCGCGCGGCCGAACAAGTCCTGAGCGCATCAGGAACGTGCGCATCGATGGCGACGGGCAGTGAGGCCCTTTGCGTTGGCTGCACCCGGCGTGCCGTTGACGTGAACCGGCTCAAGCTTCCCTGCCATGAGCGGCCATCGACGGCGCGATGCATGTCGTCGAAGGCATGAAACCGGCATGGGCTGCCTGCCGCTACCGATACTGTTTCTGCTCGGCCTGCTGATCGGTCGCGCCGTGGGCGGCACCGACGGCGCCCTCTGGGGCGCCGGCATCGGCCTCGCGGTGGGTTTGGTGCTCGGTGGGATGTTCGTGGTGCTGGTCCGGCGACGCCGCTAGTTTTCAGCCCTCGGCCAGCCAACGCTCCGCACGTTCGAGGTCGGCCTCGGTGTCGATGCCCGGCGGGAACGGCTCGGGCGTGAGGCGCACGGCGATGGGGTGGCCGTGCTCCATCACGCGCAGTTGCTCCAGCGATTCCGCCTGCTCCAGCGGCGTGCGCGACAGCGTGGTGTAGCGCTTGAGGAAGCCCGCACGATACGCATAGATGCCGATATGGCGCAGGAACGGCACATCCGTCGGCAGCACGTTGCGATGCAAGGCGAACGCATCGCGAGCCCAGGGCAACGGTGCGCGGCTGAAATAGAGCGCCCGACCCGCCACCGTGCGCACGAGCTTCACCACATTGGGATCGAACAGCTCATGCGCCTCGACGATGGGCGTCGCGAGCGTGGCCACGGGCGCATCATCCTCGGCCAGCGCGCGAGCCACCTCACGGATGCCTGCGGCGGGCGCAAACGGCTCGTCGCCCTGCAGGTTCACCACGATGGCATCGTCCGCCCAGCCATAATGCAACGCACATTCGGCAAGGCGGTCGCTGCCTGACGCGTGATCACCGCGCGTCATGCACACCTCGACGCCCTGCCCGGCCAGCGCATCCGCGATGCGCGGATCGTCCACCGCCACCACCACCTGCATCGCGCCCGCCTGCAGTGCACGCTGGGCGACCCGCACCACCATCGGCACACCGCCAATCGCGCGCAGCGGCTTGGCCGGCAGGCGCGTGGAACCGTAGCGGGCGGGAATGGCGACGATGAAGGGAGGAATGGCGGACATGGCGACCTCGACGTGAGGCGCCAAGCCTAACCGCAAACCGCCATTGTTTTGTAGGAGCGCACCCAGTGCGCGAAAAGCCTACGGGGCAGTAACGCCGATATCCCGCGGTCGCGCACTGAGTGCGCTCCTACAGGAAGAACGTGCGTTACGCCAAACGAAAGCCGCAACCGTTGGCGAGTTCAAGGAACCTTGGGAACGATGTGGCGACATTCGCACAATCGCCGATATGCACCATTCCGCTCGCCACCAGGCCTGCAACGGCAAAGCTCATCGCGATGCGGTGATCGCCATGGCTATCGATGCTGCCGCCACCGATGGCACCGCCATCGATGGTGGCCCCATCAGGAGCTTCTTCGATGGCGACGCCCAGCGCGCGCAGTCCACGAGCCATGGTGGCGATGCGATCGGATTCCTTCACGCGCAATTCCGCCGCACCACGAACGACGGTACGGCCCTTGGCAGCCGCAGCCGCGACGAAGAGCACCGGGAACTCATCGATCATGTCGGGCACCAGGGCTTCCGGCAGCTCGATCCCGTGCAGGGGCGCATGACGAACCAGCAGATCGCCCACCGGTTCGCCGCCGCTCTCGCGCTCGTTTTCGATGCGGATGTCGGCGCCCATCAGGCGCAAGGCGTGCAGCAAGCCAGTGCGTCGCGGGTTGAGTCCCACGGCTGGCAGGCGCAGCTCCGAGCCCGGCACGATGCTCGCGGCGACCAGGAAGAATGCTGCCGACGAGAAATCGGCTGGGACATCCACGTCTGTCGCATGCAGTGCATGCCTGCCCGTGAGCTTCGCGCGCCCAGGAGCAAAATCAATGGGCCAGCCGAAGGCAGCCAGCATGCGCTCAGTGTAGTCGCGCGTGGGGTGCGGCTCGATCACCTCGGTTTCGCCATCCGCATACAGGCCCGCCAGCAGCAGCGCGGATTTCACCTGCGCGCTGGCGACCGGTAACGTGTACGAAATGCCGTGCAGCACTTGGCCGCCACGCACCACCAGCGGCGGAAGGCCGTCCTGCGTGTCGATGCGGGCGCCCATCAGCGCCAGCGGATCGGTGACTCGGCGCATGGGACGCTTGGACAGTGACTCGTCACCCACCAGCATGCTGTCGAAGGCTTGGCCTGCCAACAAACCGGCCAGCAGGCGCATGCCGGTACCTGCGTTGCCGCAATCGAGCTGCTGCGTGGTGCCACGCAGGCCGTGCAGGCCCACGCCATGCACCACGCGTTCGCCATCGGCCGGCGTGTCGATACGAACGCCGAGCTGCTGCAGGACAGCGGCCGTCGCGCGCGTGTCCTCACCTTCGAGGAATCCGCGGATGCGCGACGTGCCATCCGCCAAGGCACCGAGCATCAGCGAGCGATGCGAGACGGATTTGTCGCCAGGCACGCGCACGCTGCCGTGCAGCGCGCCGCCGGGTTGGCTGGTCCAGTCGAGTCGGGTCACGATGAAATCTCCGGCGGCTGCCCAGGCAACCGCACACTTGATCAAGGCAAGGCCACCGGGTACGAGCCGAGCACGCGCACCTGCGCGGCGGCGTCGCCCATTTCCTTCATGGCGGCCTGCATCGGTTCGTCGTTGATATGGCCGGATACGTCGATGAAGAACGCGTACTGCCACTTGCCCGAATGCGCCGGGCGCGACTCGATGCGATTGAGGCTGATGTCATGCTCGGCGAACGGCTTGAGCACGTGGTAGAGCGCACCGGGCTTGTCGTTCACCGTGATCAGCAGCGACGTGCGATCGTTGCCCGACGGCGGGAACAGCGAACGACCGATCACCAGGAAGCGCGTGGTGTTGTCCGCGCGATCCTCGATGGCCTGCGCAACGGTCTTGAGACCGTACACGCGACCCGCCGTTTCGCCCGCGATGGCGCCCGCGTCATCCGCGTGACGCGCAAGGCGAGCAGCCTCGGCGTTGCTGCCGACGGCGATGCATTCCACGTTGGGCAAGTTGATGCGCAGCCACGTCTTGCACTGCTGCAGCGACTGCGCATGTGCGTAAACGCGCTTGATGTCTTCGAGGCGACCATTGAGCGAGTGCAGGCACTGATGCACGCGCAGCTCGACTTCGCCGCAGATGGTGGCTTCGGAAGTGAGGAACATGTCCAGCGTCACCTGGATCATGCCTTGCCCGGAATTCTCCACCGGCACCACGCCGAAATCGGCATGGCCGGCGGCCACTTCCTGGAACACTTCCTCGATGCTGCCCAGCGGCAGTCCGTAGGCGGCATGGCCGAAATGCTTGCGCACGGCCTGTTCGCTGAAGGTGCCTTCCGGACCGAGAAAGCCCACCTTGAGGGGATCTTCCTGCGCCAGGCAGGACGACATGATCTCGCGGAACAGCCGCACCATTTCGGTGTCGGTCAAGGGACCGTTGTTGCGGTCCACCACCATGCGCAGCACATGTGCCTCGCGCTCGGGGCGGTAATAGTCGATCGCCGAAAGCCCCTCGCCCTTCACGCGCGCCACTTCCTGCGCCCAGCCGGCGCGTTCGGAGATCAGCTGCTGGATCTGCTGATCGATGCTGTCGATGCGCTGGCGCACGTCGGAGAGCGAGGATTTCTTGTCGGTCATGTCGTGATCTGGAGGTAAAGCAGTCCAAATGGGGAACCGGGGATAGTCCCCGATCTAACGACTTGCGCGCAACGGTTTCATCCGTGACGTTTGGCGAAGTCCTTCATGAAAGCCACCAGCGCCTGCACCGCTTCCATCGGCACGGCGTTGTAGAGCGAGGCGCGCATGCCGCCCACGGCCTTGTGCCCCTTCAACGCAAGCAGGCCTGCCTGTTCCGATGCCTTGAGGAAGTCCGCGTCGAGCGCGCTGTCGTGCAGGGTGAAGGGCACATTCATGCGCGAGCGCGCCGAGGGTTCGACGGGGCTGCGATAGTAGCCGTCGGAATGATCGATCGCGTCATAGAGCAAGGTCGCCTTGGCCGTGTTGCGTTCACCCATGGCCGTGAGGCCGCCCTGCTCCTTCAGCCACTGGAACGTGAGGCCGGCGAGATACCAGCCCCAGGTATTGGGCGTGTTGAGCATGGAATCGTTCGCCGCGTGATCGGCGTAGCGGAATATGCGCGCCATCGGGCGCGAACTGCGCTCGAGCAGGTCGCGGCGGATGATCAGCACGACGAGGCCCGACGGGCCGATGTTCTTTTGCGCACCGGCATAGATCAGGCCGAACTTCGTGACGTCGATCGGTCCGGAGAGGATGTCCGAGGACATGTCGGCGACGAGCGGCACGTCGCCGACATCCGGAATATCGTGGAACTCCACGCCGTGGATCGTCTCGTTCGGCGTGTAATGCACGTAGGCGGCGCGCGGATCGAGCTGCCATGTCTCGCGTGGCGGCAGCCGCAGGTAGTGCTCGGCCTTGCTGCTGCCGGCGAGGTTCACCTTCACGTAGGGCGCCGCCTCGCTGGCCGCCTTCTCGCCCCAATGGCCGGTGACCACGTAGTCGGCGCTGGCGCCCTCGGCGGCCAGGTTCATCGGGATCTGGGCAAAATGCTGGGTCGCGCCGCCCTGCAGGAACAGCACGGCGTAGTTCTCGGGAATGGCGAGCAGTTCGCGCAGGTCGGCTTCCGCCTGCTGCGCCAGGCCCATGAACAACTTGCCGCGGTGAGAAAGCTCCATGACCGAGGCGCCGCAACCCTGCCAGTCCAGCAGTTCGCGTTGTGCACGTTCGAGTACGGCCTGCGGCAGCGCGGCGGGGCCTGCGCTGAAATTCCAGAGTCTGCTCACGAAAGACGCCTTGACGGTACGGGTCGCCGCATTATGCCGCGTCGCAGCAACCCATCGTCAACGGCCGCGTCCGCATGGGCAAATCGCCAGCGTCAGGCCTCAGAAACGCACCAGCAGCGCCACGGCGATGCCCAGGGCCAGCACGGCGGCAGTGGCGATCAGCCACCACACCTCGCCGCGCGGACCGGCATCTTCCTCGGGCAGGTGTTCGGGCTCGGGAGGTGGCAGGACGATCTCGGGCTCAGGCTCCAGTCCCGGCGCATCGACGACGAAACGGTGCATGCCCAGGCCGATCTGGTCGCCGGGGCGCAGGGTGGCCCGCTCGACCGGCGTGCCGTTCACGCGCAGCGGATAGCGTGCGGATTGCTGGCCCGCTTCCAGCCAGAGCTGGCCGTCGCGCCAGAGCACCGACATCGAAGCCGCCTCACCCTGCGGCAACTCGAGCGGAATGCGGCCCAGGGGACCCAGTTCCAACTTGTCCTGCAGCGACAGCACGCGACCGGACAGGGGGCCGGCCACTGCGCGCAACGCCACCGTGCAGCGGCCTTCGGCGGGCACCGTGACGGGTGCGCTGTGGGCGGGTTCTTCGTCGGAACGCAGCAGCATGCGGCAGTCGCCCACGCTGAGGATGTCGCCAGCCCGAAGCAAGGCCTTCTCGCGGACGGGCCGTGCATTGACGTACACGCGGTTGCCCTGCGGCAGCACCTGCAGCACCCAGCCGCGGCGGTCGAGCAGGATCTTGAGGTGATGGGTGCCGGCCTGGTGGGCGGCAAGGATCAGGTCGTTGTCCGGTGCGCTGCCGATCCGCAAGGCGGGGGCGTCCCAGTGGAAATCCTCTCGGGCCGAATTGGGAAACTCGATACGCATCGGTGAACCGCTGACTAGTCGCCGGCGACTCTAGCAGATGCGTACGCACTCTCCGAGCACATCTGGCATAGGATGTGGGTTTACGTTTTGAAGGAGTAGGTCATGCCGAAGATCGACATTCGCCGCCCCCATCAGCTGTCCATCGCCGAGGCCCGCGCCGTGGTCGATCAGGTCGCCGCGCGCATGCGCGAAAAGTTCGGCATGGACGGCCAGTGGGAGGGCGACACCCTCCGTTTTTCCCGTCCCGGCGTGACCGGCAGCATTGCCGTGGGCAGCGACGCCATCCAGGTCACGGCCGAGCTTGGCATGATGCTGGCGCCCCTCAAGGGCATGGTGGAACAGGAGATCCGTCGCAAGCTGGATGAGCACTTTGGCTGATATTTCTTTAACCATAAGAACTTCCGTGGCATAATCGACGGCTTACGCGGCCATGACGGCTGCTCTTGCCCCCACCGGAACGCATGGCCAAAGACGACGTCATCGAAATGGAAGGTACGGTCCAGGAGACCCTGCCCAACACCATGTTCCGCGTGCAGCTGGAAAACGGCCACGTCATCACGGCCCATATCTCCGGCCGCATGCGCAAGCATTACATCCGCATCCTCACCGGCGACAAGGTGAAGGTCGAGATGACCCCGTACGACCTGACCAAGGGTCGTATCACCTACCGCATGAAGTAAGTACCGCTTTCACTCTGTAGGAGCGCACCCAGTGCGCGACCGCAGGGTTTGGCGTCACCACTCCGTAGGCTTTTCGCGCACTGGGTGCACTCCTACAGGAAAGGTCACAAGAAAAAGGCCGCGCAATGCGCGGCCTTTTTCGTTTCCTGCTCCGAACTGGTTCAGACCACCGGCGCCGGCAGCTTCTCCGCCGCCTCGGTGCTGACCACCAGTTCGCCGTCCTTGACGCTCAGGCTGACCTTGCCGCCGTCGGCCAGCTTGCCGAACAGCAGTTCGTCGGCCAGCGGGCGCTTCACCTTCTCCTGGATCACGCGGGCCATCGGACGGGCACCCATCTGCGGGTCGAAGCCATGCTCGGCCAACCAGCGGCGGGCGTCGGAGTCCACGTCCAGCGACACATGCTTCTCGGTCAGCTGGGCCTCCAGCTCGATCACGAACTTGTCCACGACACGCAGGATGTGGTCGAAGTCCAGCGGGTTGAACTGGATCACCGCGTCCAGGCGGTTGCGGAACTCCGGTGTAAAGGTGCGGCGGATCACTTCCATCGCGTCCATCGAATGGTTCTGCTTCACGAAGCCGATGCCACGGCGCGAGGCCTGCTGGGCGCCGGCGTTCGTGGTCATCACCACGATGACGTTCTTGAAGTTGGCTTCACGACCGTTGGTATCGGTCAGCACGCCGCGATCCATCACCTGCAGCAGGATGTTGTACACATCCGGGTGCGCCTTCTCGATCTCGTCCAGCAACAGCACCGCATGCGGATGCTTGGTCACCGCCTCGGTGAGCAGGCCGCCCTGGTCGAAACCGACGTAGCCCGGAGGTGCGCCGACCAGGCGCGAGACCGAATGCGCTTCCATGTACTCGGACATGTCGAAGCGGATCATCTCGATGCCCAGCTGCATCGCCAGCTGCTTGGTCACCTCGGTCTTGCCCACGCCGGTGGGACCGGCGAGCAGGAAGCAACCGATCGGCTTGGAAGGGTCGGCGAGACCCGAACGCGCCATCTTGATCGACGCAGCCAGCGCCTCGATGGCGGGATCCTGGCCGAACACCACCATCTTCAGGTTGCGCTCGAGGTTCTTCAGCACATCACGGTCCGAGGCGGACACCTGCTTGGCCGGGATGCGCGCCATCTTGGCGACGATGTACTCGACCTCGGGCACGTCGACCTTGCCCGAACGCTGGTCGAGCGGCAGCAGCCGCTGGCGGGCGCCGGCCTCGTCGATCACGTCGATGGCCTTGTCCGGCAGCAGCCGGTCGGGAATGTGCTTCACCGACAGGTCTACCGCGGCCTTCAGCGCCTCGTTGGTGTAGGCGACGTTGTGGTGCTCCTCGAAGCGGGAACGCAGGCCCTTGAGGATCTCGAAGCTGTCGGCCACGGTCGGCTCGACCACGTCGATCTTCTGGAAGCGACGGGCCAGCGCGCGGTCCTTCTCGAAGATGCCGCGGAATTCCTGGAAGGTGGTGGAACCGATGCAGCGCAGCTCGCCCGAAGCCAGCATGGGCTTGATCAGGTTGCTTGCGTCCATGGTGCCGCCCGAGGCGGAACCTGCACCGATGATGGTGTGGATCTCATCGATGAACAGGATGGCGCCCGGCTGCTTCTTCAGCTGGCCGATCACCGCCTTCAGGCGCTTCTCGAAATCGCCGCGGTACTTGGTGCCCGCGACGAGGGCGCCGAGATCCAGCGACCAGATGGTGGCGTTTTCCAGCACCTCCGGCACGTCACCATCGACGATGCGCTTGGCCAGGCCTTCGGCGAGCGCGGTCTTGCCCACGCCGGCCTCGCCCACGTAGAGCGGGTTGTTCTTGCGGCGGCGGCACAGCACCTGGATGGTGCGCTCGATTTCGTCCTGGCGACCGATCAGCGGATCGATCTTGCCTTCCAGCGCCAACTCGTTGAGGTTGCTTGCGTATTCGCTGAGCGGGTTGCCCTTGGGCTCGCCGTCTTCGCTCTCACGCTCGCTGCCGGGCATGCTGCTCGACGGCTCGTCGCCGATCTTGGCGATGCCATGCGAGATGTAGTTGACCACGTCGAGGCGGGTGATCTCCTGCTGGTGCAGGAAATACACCGCGTGCGAATCCTTCTCGCCGAAGATGGCCACCAGCACGTTGGCGCCGGTGACTTCCTTACGGCCCGAGGACTGCACGTGATATACGGCACGCTGCAATACGCGCTGGAAGCCCAGCGTCGGCTGCGTGTCGCGCTCGTCGCCATGCGGCAGCACGGGAACGGTCTCGGCGATGATTTTTTCCAGCTCGCGCGTGAGGCGCGGCAGGTCGACGCCACAGGCGCGCAGCGCGCCCAGGGCCGACTGGTTTTCGGTAAGCGCGAGCAGCAGGTGTTCCACCGTCATGAATTCATGACGCTGCTCACGGGCCTGTTTGTAGCACTGGCCGATGGTGACTTCGAGATCCTTGCTGAACATCCGGACCTTCTCCGCTGTGTGGCAGGGCGGCAACGCCGCGATGGCTACAAAATGGGGGTGGCGGCTACTTGTTCAATATCTCCGAACAACCCCGTTTTGACAGGCGCTAAAGCTTTTCCATAGTGCACAACAAAGGATGCTGATGGGCACGTGAATATTCGTTTACCTGGGTGACCTTGGTTTCGGCCACCTCCCGCGTGAAGACCCCGCATACGCCCTTCCCGCGCGTATGGACGTGGAGCATCACCTGCACGGCGCGCTCCTGGTCGAGGTTGAAGAAGCTGCGCAGCACCTCGACCACGAAATCCATCGGGGTGAAATCATCATTCAGCAGCACTACCTGGAAGAGAGGGGGGCGAGCCACCTCCGGTCGCGAGGTTTCGAGCGCCACGCCGTGACCGCTGCCTTGTTCGTGTTCGGGTTCGTGAGCCATGGGTTCTACGTGAGATTCCTTGGGAAAAAGTATAGCGCCGCCATCCGGCATCGGCCTGTGCCGGCGGATGCGGTGCCTCGTGAAGACATGGTTGTCTCCAGGTAATGGCACAATGAGTGCTTTTCCAGTGCCGTCATCGCCGCCATATGGCTTCCATGGCTGATTCTCCCTCCCTCTCCCGTCATTCCGTCTGGTGTCCGCATGTGACAGTCGCGTGCGTGGTGGCCGATGGCGACCGCTTCCTGATGGTCGAGGAGGAAGTGGGCGGCCGCGTTGCCTATAACCAGCCGGCGGGCCATCTGGACGACAAGGAGAGCCTGGTCACCGCCGCCGTGCGCGAGACGCTGGAGGAGACCGGCTGGACAGTGGCTCTGGAACATCTGGTTTCCGTCAACCAGTGGCGCAGCACCGAACACGGTGATGGCGTGGTTCGCTTCACCTTCGCTGCCCGCGCGCTCAGCCACGACCCGACGCGCCCGCTTGATGACGGCATCCGGCGTGCCCTGTGGCTGACTCGCAGCGAAATCGCAGCGCTCGGTGAGCGACTGCGCAGTCCGCTGGTGCTGATGAGCATCGATGCCTGGCTGGCTGGACAGCGCTATCCGCTGGATCTGCTGCACAGCTTGCTGGACGAGGACCGGTTCCCGTGAGGGTCATGCTCGGCATTTCCGGCGGCGTGGACTCGTCCGTGGCGGCGCTGCTGTTGCAGCAGGCCGGCTATGAGGTCGAAGGCCTGTTCATGCAGAACTGGGAAGAGGACGACCGCGACGGCCCCTGCACCACCGATGCCGACCGCAAGGATGCCGTGGCAGTGTGCGGGCGCCTGGGCATTCCCTTCCACGCGCGCAATTTCGCGGCGGAGTACTGGGACGGCGTGTTCGAGCATTTTCTCGCCGAATACCGCGCCGGCCGCACGCCTAACCCGGACGTGCTGTGCAACCGCGAGATCAAGTTCAAGACCTTCCTCGATGAAGCGCATGCGCTCGGTGCCGACAAGATCGCCACCGGCCACTACGCCCGCGTGGATTTCCACCAGGACAAGTACCGCCTGCTGCGCGCCGTCGACGCCTCCAAGGACCAGACCTACTTCCTGCATGCACTGGGCCAGCAGCAATTGGCGGCTACGCTGTTTCCGGTGGGCGAGATCGAGAAGCCGCTGGTCCGGCGCATGGCGCAGGATGCGGCGTTGCCGACCCACGCCAAGAAGGATTCCACCGGCATCTGCTTCATCGGGGAGCGCGATTTCCGCAGCTTCCTCGCGCAATACATCCCTGCACAGCCCGGTCCGATGCGTACGCCCGACGGCGAAACGGTCGGCGAACACCAGGGTGTCATGTATTACACGTTGGGCCAGCGCAACGGTCTTGGCATCGGTGGCCGCCACGGCGCCAGCGGCGAGGCGTGGTACGTGGTCGGCAAGGACGTGCCCGGCAACGTGCTCTACGTGGCCCAGGGCGGCGAGAACCATTGGCTGTATTCGCGTCGCCTCCATGCGGAGCCCGCCAACTGGGTCGCCGGCCAACCGCCGGCCCTGCGTTTCCGCTGCACGGCGAAGACGCGCTACCGTCAGCCGGACCAGGCTTGTGAAGTCACCGTGCTCGCAGATGGCCTAGAAGTGGCCTTCGACGAACCGCAGCGCGCCGTCACGCCGGGGCAGTCGGTGGTGTTCTATGACGGCGAGTCCTGCCTCGGCGGCGCCGTGATCGATCGCACCGACGCTCCCTACGGCGGCTGGAATGATGCGCCGCCCTCCCCCGCCACCATCGAGTCCCTTTCCGGTGTTTGAAGCTTTCGCCATGAACGAAGAGCGCGTGCTCGCCCTGGCCGGTTTGTTCCAGGCCGCCACGCTCGCCCAGCAACTGGCCAACGACGGCCGCTGCGACGAAACCGCGATGGCGGGCAGCATCGCCAGCGTGTTCCGCATCGACGCACCCTCCGTGGTGGGCGTGTATGGGGATGTTTCGGCGGTGCGCCTGGGCCTGCGCCAGCTGATCACCTTGCTGGACGAGAGCAACCGTGATGTAGCGATCACCCGCATGGCCTTCACCGTGATGCGCCTGGAGCGCAGCCTGGCGCGCCGCAGCGACCTGCTGGATCAGCTGCAGCAGGGCATCGTGTCGGCGCAGCGCCAGGTCGAGCACTTCGGCCAGGATTCCCCGCAGGTGGTGAAGCGGCTCGCCGAGCTTTACGCCACTACGCTGTCCACGCTCAAGCCGCGCGTGATGGTCACCGGCAATCCGCAGCAGTTGCAGCAGCCGGCCGTGGTGGAAAAGGTGCGCGCCAGCCTGCTGGCGGCGGTGCGCTCGGCGGTGCTGTGGCGGCAGCTGGGTGGGCGCCAGTGGCAGATGCTGCTGTATCGCAAGCAGTGCGGCATGCTGGCGCGCGGGTTGCTGACGGGGTCGACGATCAGCAATTCCTGATCCAACGCCGTGTGCGCTGATCGCGCACGGTTGCTCCTGCGAAAGAGCGGGCGTCGCCTCATGCTCCGTGCAGGAGCACACGGTGTGCGCGACCGCGGAGCTCGGCATTTCCGCTCCGTAGGCTTGTACCGCACAGGGTGCGCTCCCACAGAAAGAGAGCAGCCACGATCGATCGGCTACAAACGCGAGGCCGTGAGCTCCGGGCCTCTGCGCTCCGCTCGCTTTTCGCGCACTGGGTGCGCTCCTACAAGAGCTGTTGGTCGCCGTTGCGCCTGGACAGCATCAGCCATAGGGCTGCCAGTACGCTGACCACCGCCGTCATCGCCACGTAGTGCGCGGGCGCCATGCGGCCGACGCGTTCGCCGAGATAGCTGATCAGCGTCGCCGTCACCGCGCCGAACGCCGCATAGGCCACGTTGTAGGCGAACGAGATGCCCGAATAGCGGATGGGTGCGGGAAACGCCATCACCATCACCGTCGGCACCACGCCCACGCTTCCCACCAGGAAGCCGGTCAACGCATACAGCGGCAGGAAATGCGCGCCGCCGGCTTCGAGGTCGGCGAACAACGCATAGGTGACCGCGATCAAGGCCAGCGAGCCCACCAGCAGCGCGCGGGCGGCGCCGATCCGGTCGGTGAGCCA
Organism: Dyella jiangningensis; assembly: GCF_003264855.1. Lineage (NCBI taxonomy): Bacteria > Pseudomonadati > Pseudomonadota > Gammaproteobacteria > Lysobacterales > Rhodanobacteraceae > Dyella > Dyella jiangningensis. The sequence goes on from NZ_NFZS01000003.1 coordinate 54,199, forward strand.
GCCGTAGGCCAGGCAACCCAGGCCCAGGCAGAAGGCCGCCACGCTGTTGCCGAGGAAGGCCACGTCCGGCGCGATGCCGAACGGCTTCTGCGCGAGGTTCGGCAGCATCAGGATCAGCACGAGAATGGCCGCGGTGAGCGTCCACGTCACCGCCATCGACAGCAGCACGCTGCCGCCGTGGCCGGCCAGCACGGTGCGCAGGGGCAGCTCGCGGCTCAGCGCCTTGCGCTCCTGAAGCTCGGCGAACACCGGTGTTTCGCTGAGCCAGCGGCGCAGCCACACGGCGATGAAACCGAACACGCCGCCCAACAGGAACGGCAGGCGCCAACCCCAGCCGAGCACCTGTTCCGGCGCGAGATGATGGTTGATCCAAGCCGCCGTCAGCGAGCCGATCAGGATGCCGGCGGTGAGGCCGGAAGTGAGGCAGGCGCAGGCAAAACCCACGCGGCCGGGCGGCGCGTGCTCGGCCACGAACACCCAGGCGCCAGGCACTTCGCCGCCGATCGCCACGCCCTGCACCACCCGCATCACCAGCAGCAATACCGGCGCCAGCACGCCCACCTGCGCATAGACCGGCAGCAGGCCAATCGCCAGGGTGGGCAGCGCCATCAGGAACACGCTTAGCGTGAACATGCGTTTGCGGCCCTGCCGGTCGCCGAAGTGCGCCATCACGATGCCGCCCAGCGGGCGCGCGAGGTAACCGGCGGCAAAGATGCCGTACACCTGCAACTGGGCCAGCCAGGGTGCGGTGTTGGGTGGAAAGAACAGGTGGCTGAGCGGCAGCGCGAAGAACACGAACACCACGAAGTCGTAGAACTCCAGCGCACCGCCCAGCGAGGCGAGCAGCAGGGTCTGGATATCGCGACCGGACAGCGCGCGGCTGGCAGGCGCCATCGAAGAAGTGGACGAAACGACTTGCGCCATCGGCAGTCCCAGGCTCTATGTGTAGGCGACGCGGCAGCATACACAAAGGCAAGGTCCGGAAACCCGGTCAGCCTTCATCCAATCGCGATCTCGGGTTTTGTTAGCCTATGGCCGCCCGGGCATCCCCCGGGAGCGACATCGGGTCAGGAGCAGCATGGAAACCATGCAAGGATGCGCGAGAGCTTTCCCCTGAAACCAAGGGGTGCCCTGCTCCGTGTCGCGGCCAGCGTCCGCGCCATCGACCAGGGCATCCCACAGCAAGGAGAGTCCCCATGAACATGGGCAAGCGTTTGGGAGCTGAGTTCTTCGGTACGTTCTGGCTGGTCTTTGGCGGTTGCGGCAGTGCGGTGTTCGCCGCAGCCTTTCCCGAGTTGGGCATCGGTTTCGCCGGTGTGGCGCTCGCCTTCGGTCTCACCGTGGTCACCATGGCGTACGCCGTGGGGCATATTTCCGGCGCCCATTTCAACCCGGCGGTGACGGCGGGCCTGTGGGCCGGCGGCCGTTTCCCGGCCAAGGACGTAGTGCCTTATTGGATCGCGCAGGTCATCGGCGGCATCGTGGCCGGCGGCACCATCTACCTGATCGCCAGCGGCAGGCCCGAGTTCGACCCGGTCGCGGGCGGCTTCGCCTCCAATGGCTATGGCGAGCACTCGCCGGGGCACTACTCGTTGCAGGCCTGCGTCGTCGCCGAGTTCGTGTTGACTGCGTTCTTCCTGATCGTGATCAACGGCACCACGCACAAGCTGGCGCCGACGGGCTTCGCACCGCTGGCGATCGGCCTCACCCTCACGCTCATCCACCTGATTTCGATCCCCATCACCAACACCTCGGTCAACCCGGCGCGCAGTACGGCGGTCGCCGTGTTCCAGGGAAGCTGGGCCATGGGACAGCTGTGGATGTTCTGGGTGGTCCCGTTGATCGGCGGCGTCGTGGGCGGGTTGATCTATCGCTACCTGCTGGGTCCGGAAACGATCGCCTCGTCCGGGTCGTCGCCTTCGCCGGACGTCATTGCGGCCAAAGCCGGCGCCCAGTGACTAAGGGGTCAGTCCGGACAGGTGCGGGATCCCGGCGTCTTGCCGGGATCCTCATCGGGCTCGCACGCCCTCGCGGCGACTGACACGATCAAGTCCTTACTGCTCGTACAACTCGATCGGCAGATCGTCCGGGTCGGCGAAGAAGGTGAAGCGCCTGCCCGTGTATTCGTCGACGCGCACGGGCTCGCAAGCCACGCCACGCGCGGTCAGCGTCGCGATCACCGCATCGATGTCCGGCACGGCAAACGCCAGGTGGCGCAGTCCCTGCGCTTCCGGTCGCGATGGGCGCGACGGCGGCGAAGGAAAGGAGAACAGCTCCAGGCTGACGCCGGGGCTCACCTCCAGATCGAGCTTCCAGGAATCGCGTTCGGCGCGGTACACCTCGCGGACGATGCGAAAACCCAGTGTCTCGCTGTAGAACGCCTTGGAGCGCGCGTAATCGAAACAAATCAGCGCCACATGGTGGATGGCGGGCAACAACGACATCGGATCAGGCCTCAGCAAAGGGAAACGTAAGCACGTCGGCGATCGCGTCGGTGCCGACCAGGCACATCAGCAGGCGCTCGATGCCCATCGCCACGCCGGCGCAATCGGGCATCGCGTCGAGCACGCCGAGCAGTCGTTCATCGACCGGAATCTCGTGCTGTCCGCGCTCCCGGCGCACCGCATTGTCGCGCTCGAAACGAAGCCGCTGCTCCATGGCGTCGTTGAGTTCGTGATACCCGTTGGCAAGCTCGTAACGTCCCAGGTACAGCTCGAAACGCTCCGCCAGCGGCGGATCGCCCGGCCGCACCTTGGCCAGCGCGCATTGCGACGCCGGATAATCGTGGATGACCGTGATGCGGTGGCTCGGGAACGTCGGCTGCAGGCGATGCGTGATGAGCAGATCCAGCCAGTCGTCGCGCGTCAGGCCTGCGGGATCGATGCCGTATTCGGCCAGCGGTTCGCGCAGCGTCTCGATGGACGCATGGGCGGGGTCGATGCCCAGCTCGTCGATGAAAAGCTGGCGATAGCCTTCCACCCAGACTTCGGCGCGACGGCCCACCATCGCCAGCGCGGCCTCCACCAGCGCGATGGTCTCCTCCATCAGGCGATGGTGGTCCCAACCCACGCGATACCACTCCAGCATGGTGAACTCGGGGTTGTGCCGTCCGCCGGCCTCGCCATCGCGAAACACCCGGCCCAGTTCGTAGCAATCGCCGACGCCGCTGGCCAGCAGGCGCTTGAGTGGGTATTCCGGCGAGGTGCGCAGCCAGCGCTCGCGCGATCCGGCGTCGACATGGCCCGTGAAGCACGTGCTGAAACTCTGGATGTTCGGGTCGGTGTTCCCCGCGGCGGAGAGAATCGGCGTCTCCACCTCCAGCACGTTGCGCTCCGCGAAGAACCCACGGACCAGCGCATACAGGCGCGCGCGCAGATGCAGGCGGCCGGCCAGATGCAAGGTCATGCCCCGCCCTCGTGCTTCGCCAGCAAGGCCAGCAGCTGCGCCTCGTCCCACACGTCCACGCCGAGTTCCTGCGCCTTGTCGAGCTTGGAGCCCGCCGCTTCGCCGGCCACCACGAACTGGGTCTTCTTCGACACGGAACCGGCAACCTTCGCGCCCAGCGCTTCCAGCCGCTCCTTCGCCTCATCGCGACTGAGCGACGACAGCGTGCCGGTAAGCACCACGGTCTGTCCTTCGAGTGGTGCGGCGCTGGCACTGGACGACTTCGGAATGGCGTCGAGCAGCTCATGCATGGCGATGTCGGCGGCGCGTAGCGGCGCCACGTTCTTGTCGTGCGAGAGGAAAGCCTCCAGGTTGGTCGCCGCGGCGGACGGCAAGCCGGCGGTCACCCAGTGCGCGGGGCCGGCGGCGATCAGCTTGTCGATCGTGGGGAAATGCTCGGCGAGCAGCTTCGTGCTTTTCGGCCCCAGCTTGTTGACGCCAGCGGTGTCGAGCAAGACCGCGAGGTTCAACCGCTGGCGCAACTTCGGCGACGGATGCCCTTCGTCCGAGAAGCGGATGCCCGACGCCAGCAGATCGTCGACCACCTTCTGGTTGCCTTCCTGCGCGAAGAAACCGGCGATGGACATCGCCACTTCGTTGCCGATGTCAGGCAACACGCGCAGCACGGCGGCCGGCATGCGGCGGATGACGGCCAGGCTGCCCAACCAGGCCACCAGCGTCTTCGCGGTGCTTTCGCCGATGTGCATGATGCCGAGCCCGAACAGGAAGCGCGGCAACGTGGCGTGCTTGCTGGCCTCGATCGCGTCGATCAGGTTTTCCGCCCATTTGGTGGCGACCTTGCCCTGCTTCACCGTCTCAGGCGTGGTGCCGTCGCGATCGTCCGCCCTGCGTTTCATCTCCAGGAAATCGTCGAGCGTGAGCTTGTAGAGATCGGCCGGCGTGTGCACGTAACCGAAGTCGACCAGCGCATCGACGAAGCGCTCGCCGATGCCTTCGATGTCCATGGCGCGACGGGCGGCGAAATGGATCAAGGCCTCCTTGCGCTGCGCGGCGCAGATCAGGCCGCCCGAGCAACGCCATGCCGCCTCGCCTTCCTCGCGCAGCAACGCGGAGCCGCAGACCGGGCAATGCGACGGCATGTGCCAGGGCTTGGTGTGCGGCGGACGCAGTTCCGGCATCACGCGCACGACTTCAGGAATCACGTCACCCGCACGGCGCACGATCACCGTGTCGCCCACGCGCACGTCCAGGCGCGCCACCTGGTCGGCGTTGTGCAAGGTGGCGTTGCTGACCGTGACACCAGCCACCTGCACCGGTTTCAATCGCGCCAGCGGCGTGGCGGCCCCGGTCCGCCCGATGTTGATCTCGATCGCTTCGACCGTGGTGGTCTGTTCCTGCGCGGGGAACTTGTGCGCGATGGCCCAGCGCGGTGCGCGCGACACGAACCCCATCGCGCGCTGGCCTTCATAGTCGTCCAGCTTGTAGACCACGCCGTCGATGTCGTACGGCAGGCGATCGCGCTTTTCGCCAATGCGGCGGTAGTAGGCGATCAAGCCGTCAAAGCCCTTGGCCGTATCCACCTCGGGCGACACCGGGAAGCCCCACTCGCGCAGCTTGGCGAGCGTCCTGGAATGCGTTTGCGGCAGTTCGCCACCCTGCACGTCGCCTACCGCATAGGCGTAGAAGCTGAGCTTGCGCCGGGCGGTAATGGCGGGGTCCAACTGGCGCAGCGAACCGGCGGCGCCATTGCGCGGATTGGCCAGGGGCTTGTCACCGTGCGTGCGGGCGCGTTCGTTGAAGGCTTCGAAATCCTTGCGAAGCATGATCACCTCGCCGCGCACTTCCAGCACGCTCGGCCAGTCGGTGCCGCGCAATCGCAACGGAATCGCGCGTACGGTGCGCAGGTTCGCGGTCACGTCCTCGCCGGTTTCGCCGTCGCCGCGCGTCGCGCCCTGCACGAATACGCCGTCCTCGTAACGCAGGCTGATGGCCAGGCCATCGAGCTTGGGCTCGACGGAGAACACCGGACTGCGCCTATCCAGCGACTGTTCGATGCGGCGCTCGAACTCGGCCACTTCGCGAAAGCGCTCGCGATCGTTGTCGCCCTCCTGCTCGAACGCATTGCTGAGCGAGAGCATGGGGATCACGTGCCGCACTTCGGCGAAGCCGCCGTGCGCACGGGCACCTACGCGGCGCGTGGGAGAGTCGGGCGTGGCGAGCTCGGGGTGCGCTTCTTCCAGCGCTTCCAGCTCGCGGATGGCCTGGTCGTATTCCGCGTCGGTGATCTCCGGATCGTCCAGCACGTGGTACTGGTGATTCGCGCGCTCGATCTTCTCGCGCAGTTCGGCGGCGCGATCGCGCCAGTCGTGTGCGGGGCTTTTGCTCATGCGGATGTCCTCATGGGCCCGAGTTTACCGGGACTGGCGCCGGTTTCGGATTTGCTAAGCGCAGCGAAAGTCGCGCGGAGTAGTGTCCCAACCGGCATTTCGAAGCCGTTGTTCCAACGGGAGGCGAACCATGCGCGCCCTGCGATGGATGATGTGCCTGCTCACGCTCGCCTGGAGCCCCGCCTGGGCCGGAAGCGGCATTCTCGGCCTCGACCACAAGTTGCCCTACGACGACAGCGGCATCTGGAAGCGCAGCAACCAGCAGATCCTCGCCTACGGCACCATCATCACGATCGCTGGTGGCGCGATCTGGCTGGGCGACCAGGACAAGCTCGGCGATACCTTCTGGCGCTCGGTGGATTCCATGGTCGTCACGGCGGCCAGCACCCAGGTGCTGAAGTGGACATTCCAGCGCGAACGCCCTTCGCAGACCGATTCCCCGAACCAGTGGTTCCAGGGCTGGCACGCGCAGAGTTTCCCCAGTGGCGAAGTGGCTTCCGTTACGGCGGCGGTGACGCCCCTCATGATCACTTACGGACACGACCATCCCTCGGTCTACCTGCTGGCCCTGATTCCCGCCTACGATGCCGTAGCACGCGTGAAGACCCATGGACACTGGCAAAGCGACGTGATCGTCGGTGCGGCGATCGGCGCCGGCGTCGGCTACTGGGCGACCCATCGCGATTCCCCCTGGATCATTTCCCTGTTGCCCGGCGGTTTCCAGCTTGGCTATAGCCGTCACTTCGATTGAGGCCTTTCCCCAGGCCCGCGCCGGCCTCGACTGACTCGACTCTAAGGCCGCGGAAAGACGCCCTCGCTACAATTTCTTGCGACCATGGCGACCGCCGTGGACAGGGGAAATCAGCGAGTGCGTATCTTCAGACTGGCCGCTCTGGCCATGGCCGTCGCGAGTGGCGCGGCCCAGGCCGGAGGTGGTCCCTTCGGCATCGATCACACTGTTCATTACGACAACAGCGGCATCTGGAAGCGAAGCAACCAGAACATGCTTTTCTACGGCACGGTGCTCACCGTCGGTGGTGGCGCACTCTGGCTGGGCGACCAGGACAAGCTGGGCGATACGTTCTGGCGATCCGCCGATGCGATGGTCACGACGGCCATCGCCACGCAGACCATGAAGTGGATCTTCCAGCGCGAGCGTCCCTCGCAGACCAACGATCCCGACAAATTCTTCCAGGGCTGGGGAGCGCACAGTTTTCCCAGCAATGAAGTGGGTGCCATCACGGCAGCGGTGACGCCGTTCATTGCCACCTATGGCGACGAGCATCCGTCGGCCTATCTCCTTGCGTTGCTGCCCACGTATGCCGCCGTGGCTCGCGTGAAGACGCACGGGCATTGGCAAAGCGATGTGCTCGTGGGAGCGGCCATTGGCACCGGCATGGGCCTGTGGGCGATGCACCGCGAATCGCCGTGGACGTTGAGCCTGCTGCCGAACGGGTTTCAGCTCGGCTACTCGCGGCATTTCGATTGAGACAAACGGCCCCGGGCATGAGGTGCCCGGGGTGCGCGCCGCATCAGCGGTGCAGATCGCCGGCAGACTCCGGCTGGTATTCGATCTCGAGCACGCGCAGGCGGCGCGTGCGACCGTCCGGCATGGGCCATTCGATGTGCTGGCCCACGGCCATGCCGAGCAATGCGCTGCCGACCGGTGCAAGGATGGAAACCGTGCCGGGCGCGCCTGCACCCGAGGGATAGACCAGGCTTACCGTCAACTCGTCGCTGCTGTTCTCGTCTTCGAAGGTGACGACGGAGTTCATGGTCACCACGTCGCCCGGCACCTGGGACGGCTCCACCACCTCGGCGCGATCCAGCTCCGCGCGCAGCGCGTCGTACTGCGCCAGCTGCGTGTGAGGCATGCGCTCGAGCAATGCTTCGATGCGCTCCAGATCGAGACGTGAAACGACGATGGGTGGCTTGCTGTTCATGATGACTCCTGTCGGCGGACACCGTGGCGTCCGCTCGTGATGACCTGAAAAAAAACGACGCGCCGGGACGAAACCGTCCCGGCGCGTCTGGGCGATGTTCAACCTGTCGCGGTCGAAGCCTGCCAGAGCCCGCCGCATTCGCGCCGCGTTTGACGTCACGCGCACACGCGGGCCCTAAGATGAAACAGCACTGACTTTGGACGCGACGGCTGCCGAAAGCAAGCTGTCACAGCAGGTATCATTAAGGTCCATGCCCGAGCACATTCCTGCCACGGAGGCCAACCTCCCCGTTCCGCCCCCTGGCGAAGAGGCGTCGCTACCCGTCACGCCGCCCGTGTCGCCGCCAGACCGCTACCGTGGCTTGATCTGGCTGGTCGCCGCCGCGTTCTTCATGCAGGCGCTGGACTCGACCATCGTCAACACGGCCGTGCCGGCGATGGCCGACGCGCTCAACGTAACGCCACTGGGCATGCGCACCGCGCTGACCAGCTACGTGCTGACATTGGCGATCTTCATTCCCGCAAGCCCCTGGCTTTGCGACCGCTTCGGCACGCGGCTCATCTTTGCGGCCGCCATCGGCACGTTCACCGTGGGCTCGCTGCTGTGCGGCATCGCCCAGACGCTGCCCCAGCTCGTCGCCGCCCGCGTGCTGCAGGGCCTTGGTGGCGCCGCGCTGATGCCGGTGGGCCGTTACGTGCTCGTGCGCAGCATCGACAAGCGGGACTTCGTGAAGTCGATGAGCACGGTAGCCACCGTAGGCCTGCTCGGCTCGGTGCTTGGCCCCCTGCTCGGCGGTGCGTTGGCGCAGTACACCTCGTGGCGACTGATCTTCCTCATCAACGTGCCGGTCGGCATCGTCGGCATGTGGATGAACCGGCGAGACATGCCCGACTATCGCCTGGACGAGCCGCACAAGTTCGACATCATGGGCTTCCTGCTCTTCGCGGCCGCGTCGGCCATGCTGTTGACGGCCTCGGAAGTGGCGAGCGGCGGAAGCGTGCAGTGGCCGCGCATCGGTGCCTATGGCGTGCTCGCGATCGTGTTCGGCTGCATCTACGTATGGCACAGCCGGCGTACCGATCATCCGGTGGCCGACCTCAGCCTGTTGCGCGTGCGCAGCGTGTGGGTATCGCTGGCGGGCAACCTGTTCACGCGCCTGGGCGTCTCGGGCATGTTCCTGCTGCTGGTGCTGTTCCTGCAGGTCGGTTGCGGCTGGTCGCCGTTGATGGCGGGCCTGATGATGGTGCCGCAGGCGCTGGGCTCGATCACCGCGAAGTGGGGCATCAACCGCTTGCTCAACCTGTTCGGCTATCGCCGGCTGCTGTTCACCAACACGCTGGTCGTCGCGGTGCTGCTGGCGTCGTTCTCGCTGCTGGGCAAAGGCTCGCCGATGTGGCTGATCGCCCTCATGGTGTTCGTCTATGGTGGCTTCATGGGCATGCAGTACACCGCCATGAACACGCTGATCTACAACGACCTGGACGTGAAGTACGCTTCGCAGGCGTCGTCCATGGCCTCGACCGCGCAGTACCTGTCGATGAGCTTCGGCATCGCGCTGGCCTCGCTGCTGATGGAAGCGCTGCTGCAAGGGCACGCGCACGACGATTACGTCCCCGCGTTCCGCTGGACGGTGTTGCTGCTCGGCGTGGTGACGGCCACGGCCAGCTGGGTGTTCAGTCGACTGACGCCCGACAGCGGCATGCGATCTTCACGTGCGGCCGATTGAGCGGCGCGCCTGGACGCAAACAGGTAGCATGCACGGCATCGTCCTTGGGCCGCGCGACATCGCATGCATCACGCCAGTGACATCCTGCTCACGCTCTTCATCGTCTTCATCGCCGCCCAGATCGGCGGCGAGATCGCACAACGCCTGAAATTGCCCGGCGTGGTCGGCGAAATCGCCGCCGGCTGCGTGGTGGGACCGTCGGTGCTCGGCTGGATCACGCCGGAGCAGATCGCATCGGGAACGCCGCTGGACGTGCTGGCGGAGATCGGCGTGGTGCTGCTGTTGTTTGCGGTAGGCCTGGAGACGCGTCTCGAAGATCTCAAGAAGGTCGGCAAGGTCGCCTTCCTCGTTGGCGTGCTCGGCGTGCTGGTGCCGTTCGGCATGGGTGGCGTGTGGGCGCACGGCAACGGTTTCGACTGGAGCCGTTCGCTGTTCATCGCCGCGGCCTTCGTCGCCACTTCGGCAGGCATCACCGCGCGCGTGCTGCAGGAACTGGGCGCGCTGCAGCGTACCGAAAGCAAGGTGATCCTCGGTGCGGCGGTGATCGACGACATCCTCGCCATGCTGCTGCTCGGCGTGGTGGTATCGATCCAGGGCGGCGAAGGCATCGACCTGATGCACCTGCTCGCCGTACTGCTGGGCGCGGTCGGCTTCATCGCGGTGATCGGCGTGGGCGGCGCGCGCGTGATGCGTTGGAATTCCAGCTGGCTGGACACGCCACGCAGCCCGCATTCGGCATTGGCCATCGTGCTGGCGCTATGCCTTGGGCTGGCCTATGTCTCCACCCTGTTTGGCCTGGCGGCGATCATCGGCGCGTTCCTCGCCGGCATGATCGCTTCGGAAACACGCCAGCAGCACGCGCTGGAAAAACAGACGCAGCCGCTGCTGGCCTTGCTCACGCCATTCTTCTTCGTGGTGACCGGCAGCAAGATCGACCTGTCCCAGCTGGCGAGCCTGGAGGCGGACATCATGTTGCTGGTGGTCACCTTGATCGCCATCGTGTCCAAGCTGATCGGCGGCTTCCTCGGCTCGCTGTCGCTGGGGACACGCAGCGCGACGGTGGTGGGCTTCGGCATGGTGCCGCGTGGCGAAGTCGGCGTGGTGATCGCCAGCCTCGGCCTTTCGGCCGGCGTGTTCACGCCGCAGATCTACGCGATCATCGTCGCCATGTCATTGCTTACCGCCATGGTTACGCCGCCCGTGCTGGCGTGGACGTTGCGGCGTACCCGTGCGAACGGCGAGAAAGTGGAAGCGCCGGAGTTGCGTTGATGTCATGGGCCCCGTCTTTCCTGTAGGAGCGCACCCAGTGCGCGACCGCAGACTTGCACCACGCCTCGTTCGCTGTTCGTGCGGTCCGATCGCGCACTGGGTGCGCTCCTACAAGGGGAGCAAGGCTATGCGCCGCGCATGGATTGATAGGCACTGAGCGCCGCCGCTCGACTGTCGCCCAGATCAACCATCGGCGCGGGATAACCCGAACGCTTCAGCAGCGCCGCATCCTTCCACGGCTCATGCAGCAATGGCGGCGATGCGTCACGCAATTCGGGCAACCATCGCCTCAGGTACTCGCCTTGCGCATCGAATTTCTGCGCCTGCGAAACCGGATTGAACACGCGGAAATACGGCGCGGCATCCGCACCGCTGCCGGAGACCCATTGCCAGCCCAGGGTGTTGTTGGCGAGATCGGCATCGACCAGGGTGTCCCAGAACCAGCGTGCACCGTGATGCCAGTGTTGCCGGAGGTTCTTGCACAGGAAACTCGCCACCACCATGCGCACGCGGTTGTGCATCCAGCCGGTGTGCCATAGCTCGCGCATGCCGGCATCTACCAGCGGGATGCCCGTGCGTCCCTGCTGCCAGCGCTCAAGCGATGCGTTGTCGTCGGCTTCCCAGGCGAAGCGGTCGAAGCGACGGTCGAAGTTCGCCGTGGGCGTGGCGGGAAAGTGATAAAGCAGGTGATGCGCGAACTCGCGCCAACCCAGTTCGCGCAGGAACGGCTCGATATCCGGACGTCTCCGTGCGTCGATGGCCGAAACACGCGCAGCGAGCGCGTGATGAATCTGACGCGGCGAGATCTCGCCGAAGTGCAGGTGTGGCGACAGCCGCGAAGTGCCATGGCGTGCAGGCAGGTCGCGTGCCGTGGCGTAGTCGGTTACGGCGTCGTCTTCGAAAACCTCCAGCGCCTCCCGGGCACCGCGTTCGCCGGGACGCCAGGCTTCGCGCAAGCCGCTGTCCCAGGGGATCGCGGGCAGAAGTTCGAGCGCGTCGATAGGCAGCCCGTCAGCAACCTCGAGGCCGTGTATCGACGGCCTGGTCGATGGCGCTGTCACCGACAACTGCGTACGAAGGCTCCGCCAGAACGGCGTGAACACGCGGTACGGTGCCTGCTGCCTGGTTTCCCGTTGCCAGGGCTCGCACCACAGCGATGCGTTGAAGCTGCGTGCTTCCACGCCCTGCTCGCGCAACGCAGCCTTGACGGTGCTGTCGCGCGCGATCGCTGTGGGTTCGTAGAGGCGGTTCCAATAGACGGCCGTGGCACCCGTCGCATGGACCAGTTCGCGCAGCACGGCAAGGCTGTCGCCACGGCGTACATGCAAGGACGCGCCCTGCTCGCGAAGCTGCGATTGCAGGTCGACCAGGGAATGATGCAACCAGCAGCGGCTCGCCGCGCCGGGCGCCCATGCGCCCTCTTCGTGCGGAGCGTGGATGTAGACAGGCAATACGCGCTCGTGTGCAGCGCAGGCGGCGCTCAGCGCGGGCTGGTCGGCGAGGCGAAGGTCACGGCGGAACCAGACGATGGCGGTACTCATGCCGCCAGCTTAGCCAGCAACGGGCGGCCGTGCCCGCTCCTCCGGCGCGCACTCCGCGGCGGCGCCGCGGAGTGCCATGCGATCGATCAGAGCTCGACCACGTCAAAGCGGCGATCGGACTCGACGTCTTCCTCGTAGTTGACGTCTTCACGGCCGAAGCCGAACAGACGCAGGAAGTCGTGCTTGTAGCCGGCATAGTCGGTGAGCTGGTTGAGGTTTTCCGTGGTGATGGTGGGCCACAGCGCCTTGCACTCGCTCTGCACGTCCTCGCGCAGCTCCCAGTCGTCCAGGCGCACGCGGCCTTCGTCGTCGAGCGCGATCGGCTGGTGGTCTTTGCGATACATGCGATCGCGGAACAGGCGGTTGATCTGCTCGATGGTGCCTTCGTGGATGCCCTTTTCCTTCATCACGCGGAAGGAGATGGCGATGTACAGCGGCAGCACGGGAATCGCCGCGCTCGCCTGCGTCACCACCGACTTCATCACGCCGACGTAGGCATCCAGATGCTCGGCCTTGTGCTCGGCGACCAGCTGCCTGGCGGTGTTGTCCAGGTGCTGCTTGGCCTGGCCAAGCGTGCCGTGCCAGTACATCGGCCAGGTGATTTCCGTGCCGATGTAGCTGTAGGCGATGGTCTTGGCATGGTCGGCCAGCACGCCGGCCTTGCTCAGCGCGTCGATCCAGAGCTTCCAGTCTTCGCCGCCCATCACGGTGACGGTGTCCTTGATCTCCTGCTCGGTCGCCGGTTCCACCGAGGCCTGCACCACGGTGTCGCGGTTGGTGTCGATCGAGTTGGCGGTGAAGGTCTCGCCGATGGTCTTGAGCGAGGAACGCACCACTTCGCCGGTATCGGGCAGTTTGCGCACCGGCGAGGCCAGCGAATAGACGACCAGGTCGATCTTGCCGCCCATCTCGTTCTTGATGATCTCGATGGCGCGCTCGCGCGTCTCGTTGGCGAACGCATCGCCATTGATCGAACGGCTGTACAGGCCCGCCTGCTTGGCGAACTTGTCGAAGGCGGCGGAGTTGTACCAGCCGGCCGTGCCGGTCTTGGTATCGCTGCTGGGCTTTTCGAAGAACACGCCGAGCGTGGCCGCGCCGTAACCGAAGGCCGCGGTGATGCGCGAGGCCAGGCCGTAGCCGGTGGACGCGCCGATCACCAGCACGCGCTTGGGACCTTCACCCAGGTCGCCCTGCGCCTTGGTGATCTCGATCTGCTCGAGCACGTTGCGCTCGCAGCCGACCGGATGGGCCGTCACACAGATAAAACCACGCACCTTGGGGTTGATGATCACGCGAGCGCTCCTGGCAAGACAGTGCAAACCGCCATCTTAACCCGCACCGTCGCCCATGCGCCTCCGTAGGGATACGGTGGGCCGCGCTGCCGTGGCGAGGCATCATGGGTGCAGACCGCGACTTCACGACCCCGGCACTATGAATGGCGGGCCCAAGCACGGGCGACTGCGTCAGGTCGTGGCCGACAAGGATGGGAGATGACCGGGAATCATGGGTGATCGGCAGCTCTGTATATCGGCGAAGCGCTTGCCGGCCTTGCTTGCGGTGACGATCGGCTGCGCGCTCTCGGCCTGCGCCAGCCAGCCCGGCAAACCTTCCGTCGCCCCCGCAACGGAAGCACCGGCCTCCGGCGAAGATCGCCCGGCCGCCGAAGCACTGCGTCGCCTTTCGCTGTTTCGCCCACTCGAGGGCGGCATCGATACGCCGCTCATCCATACGCAGATCCACGGTTACCTGATGCTCGACGCCGCGGCCTATTCCACCAACGGGCTGGGCCACACCGATCTGAGCGTGCGTCGCGCCGACGTCAATTTCCAGAAGCAGCTGTGGCGCGACTGGCTGTTCTATGCCGACGCGCAGCTGGTCGACTGGCATCTGGAATTCAAGGACGTCTACCTGCGCAAGCAGACGCGGCGCTTCGGCGTCGTGACCATCGGCAACCAGCAGGAACCGTTTGGCCTGGAGCAATACGGCAGCTTCAGGAACACGACCTTCCTCGAACGCTCCACCAGCAGCGCCATCGCGCCCAGCCGCAGCGTGGGCGTGACATCGAGTGATTTCCATGGACCTTGGATCTGGAGCTACGGCTTTTTCACTGCCGGCACCAAGGACGAAGGGCGCCAGCAACGCGGCCTGGCGCTGACCGGCCGGCTTGCGTATGCGCTGCGCGCCGCGAACGGTTTCTATCACCTGGCCATCGACTACTCGGACCGAAAATTCGGTCCCAGCAATGAGCAACGCTTCGACTCGGCGCCGGAGGTCGCGCTGTCCTCGGGCTCCTATTTCCTGGATACCCACGGCATCGAAGGCTCCGACCGCGTGCGGCGCTACGGCCTGGAGGCCGCCCACGTCGCCGGGCCGTTTTCATGGCAGGCGGAATTCATGGCCGCGCGTCTGCAGCGCAACAGCGGGCTGCCGTCGTTGAATTTCACCGGCTGGTACGCCTATGCCAGTTGGATGCTCACCGGCGAAACCCGCGAGTACCGCGAGAGCAACGCCACCTTCGGCCAGGTCACGCCCCGCGTCGCCTGGAACGGACACGGCGGCGGCGCCCTGGAAGTGGCCGTCCGCCTCAGCCAGACCGACCTGAACGACCACGACGTATTCGGCGGCAAGGAAACCAACCTCACCGTGGGCATCAACTGGTACCTGGACAAATCCGTTCGCCTGTCCGCCAACGTGGTGCACGCGCTTGGCCTGGACAAACCGGGCAGCGACTACGACGGCAAGCACCCCACGGCACTGGTGGGACGCCTGCAGTACCAGTTCTGACGCCCTCCCGTGCCGGGTTGCCGCAGACCAGTTGACAGGCGCGACGGTGGAAATAAGAATTGTTCTCAACAATTCCCGGGCGACCGCGCCCGACAAGGATGCTCCTCGCGTGACTGTTCTCTGTGCGCTGCTGCTGACGCTGGCAGGGTCGGCGCTGGTCTACCTCGCAAGCACTCGCCAACGCCTGCGCGCCACGTCCCTGCCCCAGCCGATCCGCGCCATCGGCTGGCTGCTGATGCTGGGTGGCCTCGTGGCCTGGCTGTTGGCCTCGGGCGTGGGCGCCGGCATCGCCAGCGCGCTGACGGCGATCATGCTGACCTGGGTGCTGTTGCCGTATCTCGCCTGGTGGCGAACCGCAGGCGACGGCGCGGATAAACCATGATCGCCCGCTGCCTCGCCGGCACCCTGCTGGGTTTTCCGCTCGCCGCCGCGTTGCTGGCGCTCGCGCTGCGACTGCTGCCGGACGGCGGCGCCGCGTTTCTCATCCCTGCGCTGATTCTGTTCTTCCCGCTGTGGACCGGTGTCATGGCAGGGGCCTACCTGTTCCGCAGCGGACCGCGCGCCTGGCTGGTGCTCGGCGTCGCCAACGCGCTGGCGTTCCTCGCCCTGTGGGGCGTGCGCCTCGCGGGCTCCTGACCCGGACGTCGACATGAAAGCTTCCACCATCCGCACGTACCAGACGGTCCACACATGGACCGGGCTCCTGGCCGGCTTCGCTCTGTTCATCGCGTTCTATGCGGGCGCGCTCACCGTGTTCCACGATGACATCGCGACCTGGCAGAACCCGCCGTGGCGGAGCGCGACCGACGCAGGCGTGCCGGTCGATGCGCTGATCGACAAGCTGCTGCAGAAGCATCCCTCTGCCCGCGAGGATTTCGGCATCGTGCTGCCGACGGACAGCTCGCACGCCGCCTATGCCTACTGGGTGGACAAGGGCGAGACGCGCTTCGCCACCGCCAGCCAGATGGACGCGCCTACCGACGAAGCCGCCTGGGATGAACTGGCCGATTTCGTCTATGCCCTGCACGACTCGCTCGGCCTGCCCGTGGTCGGCCTGTACCTGATGGGCATCGTCAGCGTGCTCTACGGGCTCGCGCTGGTGTCGGGCGTCCTGATCCACCTGCCGCAACTGGTCAGTGACCTCTTCGCCATGCGCGTGGGCCGCAACCTAAAGCGGCTCTGGCAAGACGCACACAATGCGATCGGCGTGCTCAGCCTGCCGTTCCACGTGATCTTCGCGGTCACCGGCGCGCTGTTCTGCCTGTTCACCATCACGCTCGCCGCGCTCAACACCATCGCCTTCGACGGCAAGCTGTTCGACGCGTTCGCCAAGGCGACGCAGACCACGCCCGTGGTGGTCGCCAGCGGCACGCCTGCGAGCATGCTGTCGACCGAGATGCTGATCGAGCGCGCACGCGCGCACGCGCTGACCAGCGGCGTCACCACCTTCGAGCCCGACTACCTGCATTTCGTGCACTACGGCGACCGCGAAGCGATCGCCGAGGTGCGCGGCCTCTCCCAGCACACCTTGGGCACCTACGGCACGGTGGCGCTGTCGGCCCATGACGGCAGCGTCAAGACCACGTTCGTGGGCACGCGCTACAGCCTCAACGGCATCAGCTATGCCGCGCTGTTCGGCCTGCACTTCGGCAGCTTCGGCGGGCGCACCGTGCAATGGCTGTACTTCATCCTGGGGTTGGCCGGCGCCTTCCTGTTCTACTCCGGCAACCTGCTGTGGATCGAGTCGCGCCGCAAGCGTCGACACCTCGACCAGCCGCGACGCACGCAGGTGATGGCGCGCGCGACGATCGGTGTATGCGTCGGCAGTTGCCTGGCCATCTCCGGCGCGTTCGCTGCCACGTGGATTGCAGTGCGATGGGGCGTGGAAGCCGGGCTGCCGCAGCGTGTCGCGTGCTACGGCTTGTTCCTTGCCGCCTGCGCCTACGCGTGCCTGCGGCCGGTCGCGCGCGCGACCGTGGAACTGCTATGGGCCACCGCGGCGCTCACTCTCGCGGTCGCCGTGGTCGACCTGGCCGTCAACGCCGCCGAGATGGCTCGCGCGTGGACGCCACTGGCCTGGAGCGTGCTGGGCGTGGATCTCACCGGCATCGTGCTCGGCCTGGTGTTTGCCGCCTTCGCGCGTGCGTCCGCGCGGCGCGCGCGGCACGGCGACGCCAACAGCGTGTGGTCGTTTCAGGCTGCGGGGGTTGAGCGTGCGCCGCAGGCTGGGGATCAATAAGCCATCCGAACCGAGTTGAGCCTCGCCGCGACGGGCACGTCTCCCATCAGGGCGATCTCATCCCACACGGCGTCTTCCTCGCCGCCGGAAATCAGTTCGTAGGCGGTACGGCCGCCAAACGCATTCTGGTGACGGCACATCCAGCGCACCGCGCGCTGGCGATCGCCCAGGCTCTGCACCAGCATCGCGGCCAGCGTGCCGTGACGCTGTTCCAGCGAGACGAAGGCCCGCTCCATGACGTCGTCCCGCAAGGCGTTGATCTGGGCAAGCTCGGTGCCGACGTCCTGAAACCTGATGGTCATCTTGCGCATACGTTCGCTCCCTTTTCCCCCACGCCGTCAGCTCACGTCGTCTGTCGCCGCCTCGATCCGACCCGAGGCAGGCGAAGTCTGCATGCGCCCTTTCCAGGGACTGTCGATCAGTGGCCAGGCCGGAACCGCCGTGCAGCAACAGCGAATCCTTCGGCCCGATCATGCGCAAGCAAATGGCGAATTCGCGTGAATTCCGCAGGGCCCTCGGCTAGGCCATTCGGAGGACGCCGAAGGGAAAGAAAACACCGCCCGTCCGCCTTATTTCGCAAGCAACGAACGCAGCGCGGATAGGGATGCGTCGATGGCGTCCACCGTCATGTCGCCATAACCGAACAGCAGCCCTTGCCTTGCCCGGCGCCCCGCGTAGAACGCTGCAATTCCGTAGAGGCCGATGGAAGCGCGACGCGCCCGCGCGATGACGCTCGCTTCGGTGAGTCCCGCACGCAGGAACGCGGCCATGTGGATACCTGCCACCGGCGCGATCGGTTCCAGCCAGGGCGACAAGGGCCCGCGCAGATGCTCGAGCAGGGCCTCGCGACGCTGCGCGTAGTGCTTCTGCACGCGCCGCAGGTGGCGGCCGAATTCGCCATCCAGCATGTAACGCCCCAACGCAGCCTGCGTGAGACTGCAGCCATGCCAGTCGTTGATCTGCTTGGCCTTGAGGAAATCCGCCGCCAGCGACGCCGGCGGCACCACGTAGCCCGCGCGCAGCTCGGGAAACAGCGTCTTGGAAAACGTGCCGACGTAGGCCACGACGCCGGCCCGATCCAGGCTCTTGAGCGATTCCACCGGCCGGCCCTCGAAACGGAATTCGCCGTCGTAATCGTCCTCCACGACCGGCGCGCCACGGCGGCGTGCCCAGGCCAGCAGCGCCAGCCGTCGCTCGAGGCTCATCGGCATGCCCAGCGGAAACTGGTGTGACGGAGTGACATAGACCAGCCGCGCCTGTTCGGGCAACAGGTCCACGCGCAGGCCTTCCGCATCCACCGGCACGGGTACCACGCGCGCGCCAAGGGCCAGCAGGCTCGAACGCACCGGCGGATAGCCCGGCTCCTCGACTGCGACCGTATCGCCGGCATTGACCATCACCCGCGCCGCCAGATCGATCGCCTGCTGCGTACCCTGCGTGGCGATCACCTCCTGCCATTGGCAGGCCACGCCGCGGCTGAAGCCGACGTAGCGCGCAATCGCCAGGCGAAGCTCCTGCTCGCCCGCCGGGTCGCGGTAGATGCCCCGGCCGCGCGCCTGCACGCGCAGCGCGTGCGCGACGCACCGGCGCCAGGGCGCAGGCTGGAACAGGGTTTTGTCGGTTACGCCGCCGAGGTAGTCATATGGCAACCGTTCGGCCGGCCTGGGCATCGACAAGGTCTCGGGCACACGCCGCCAGATCCGCGCGGGACGCAACGCGCTCGTGCCGCGCGCGGGCTTGGGCGATGGCGCGGCGGCCAGGCCTTCCGCGACGAAGGTGCCATCGCCCGTCCGGCCCTCGAGAAAGCCCTCGGCCACCAGGCGTTCGTAGACCTCCAGCGTTGTCTTGCGCGATACGCCCAGTTGCCGGGCCAGGTCCCGCGTTGACGGCAATCGCGACCCGGCAGGCAACCGGCCCTCCACGATGGCTGCGCGCAGTTGCTGGTACACCTGTCCGGAAAGATCGCGGCGGCCGGTAATGGTCAGTTGGATGTCCATCCAGTGGCTACCTCAAATCTATCGAAAATGGACATTTAAGCAGGCCAATAGGGAGTCTAGCCTGATCCCGCCTTCCAGACATTCCCTCGGAGATCACGTCATGAGCCAGCGACTCGACTTCTACAAATCCAGCCCCGAAGCCATCAAGGCGATGATGGGCCTGGAACACCGCGTCAGCAAAAGCACCCTGGAAAAATCGCTGATCGAACTGGTGCGCCTGCGCGCCTCGCAGATCAACGGCTGCGCCTACTGCATGGACATGCATTCGGCCGACGCGCGCAAGGCCGGCGAGAACGAACGCCGCCTGGCCACGCTCGGCGCATGGCGCGAAACGCCCTTCTTCACGGATCGCGAGCGGGCTGCACTGGCCTGGACCGAGGCGCTCACCCTGATCGTGAACGACCACGTGCCGGACAATGCGTGGGAAGCCGTGCAGCCGCACTTCTCGCCGGAAGAGTTGACCGATCTCACCTTGCTGATCGTGGCGATCAACGGCTGGAACCGGTTTGCGATCGCCTTTCGCGCGCAACCGGCGTGAGGGCCACGGGATCGGTGGCGTCAGGCGCCATCGATCTCCGAGCGCTCATCGCGTCGAGACGGGAGCCTGCGGCTCGCGAAGGATCTCCAGCACCCGCGTCAACGCTTCATCGTTGCGATACAGGCGGTGCCCCGCGGGAATGATGGTGGTGGAAGCCGCGCCCGCGAGGACCGCGCTGCTGAGGGGGACCACGCCGTCCCCCGGCGGGTCCTCGCCGGGCAGCGAGCCGGCAATGGTGTCGTAGCGGACGCCGGGCACGGGCATCAAGGCGTGGGACGCCAGGCTCACCGGCTGCCTCAACCCCAGCGTATTGACGCTGCTGAGGCCATCGGTCCGGTAGCTGTCGAGCAGGATCGGCGAAACGTGCGCACGATTGGCGTCGACGACGCGAACCAGTGCATCGAGCTCGCTCGAATGCGCGTCGACGAGCCGTCGCGCCAGCCGTCCCCAGAAGTGATCAGCCAGCGGACTGCCCATGTGCGGCGACGCCAGGAAGATCGCGCGCGACACGCCCGGATACGGCTTGAAATGGAAGATGCTGTCGACCAGCGCGATGTCGTCGGGAGCCGCCACCAGCGCGCTGGGCGGCTCGTCGAAGGCGGCCTTCCACACCACCTCGCGGCTGTCGGACGCGAGCAGGCGCGAAACCACGCCGCCCATGCTGTGACCGATCAGCACCACGTCCCGGCGAGCGAGCGATGTTCCCTGCGGGTCGAGCACGCTCCATCCCCGATCGAGGAAATGCTGCACGCGCAATCGGTTGAGCAGCACCGGCGAATTGGTCTGGTACACCACGTGCCATACCTGGTAGCGCGCACGCAGTTCGGGCGAGCCGAACACGCGGTTGGTGAGCCTCGCCCACACCAGCGGACTTCCGCCCAGGCCGTGCAGCATGATGATCGGCGTCTTTTCCGGATCGTAGTCTTCCAGCAGGTAAAGCCCCTGCCGGTGTCCGATCTGCTTGCCGCCGACCAAGTTCCATATCGCCAGCCGATTGAGACGGGATTTCTCGAACAGTGCCGCGTAGGACGCGGTGATGTCGTTCGAAAGCGGCACGCTACGCGCACCCAACATCACCTGCGGGTGCGCCAGCGGATCAGTCAGGACAAGCCGTGGACTGCCATCGGCATCGCTGTCGATCCAGGCCGTCACCGAACGGGCCACGCCTTCGGGCGGAAACAACGTGCAGATGGGACGATCGGTGCAGCGTGGCTGCATGGCCACCAGCGCGATGCCGAACCCTTCGGTCGCATAACGCTGCCCCATCACCGACGGGATGGTGATCGAGCCTGCACGTTCCAGCGCGAACGCACCCTCCAGGCTGGTAGGCATGCCGGAGAAGACGACCTGCAGCGATGTCCCGGCAATGTCGAACACCCCGGGCGTCCATCGCGGGGGCTCATAAGCCAGCAGGAAATCCAGCAGCTTGCCGGTGCAGCGGTTGGCCAACGCCTCCGCGGCGGCCCATGCGCCAGCGTCTTCGGATGCCGCCGCCTGCCCGGCGGATACCGCGCATGCCAGCCAGCTGCGGGCCGCCCGCTCCGCGCGCGGCTCATGCTCGGCATCCTGCGCGTGGCGCCTGGCGCTGGCGAGCGCACTGGCGGACGTGATCTTTGCTGCACCGGCCGCCGGGGCCGACGGGCGCATCGCCGGCGTACACGCAACGGCCAGGGAAAGAGCCCAGGCCAGCCCAAGCAGCCGGCACGCCCGGATCACGCAAGATACGCGACGCATGCGCCCTCGTTCGTCTCGAACTCGCCGCGGTACGGGAACCTCCCCGCGACCGATGAAACAGCCCATGCAAATTACGCCTTTTGCGAAGCCGTTGCACTGGCGCGAAAGGCATAAAAAAGCCCCGGTCCTGGCCGGGGCTCGAAGAGGCAGGCGCCTCGGATAAGGCATCGCCACGCCGGTCGTGCCGGCGTGACGATGGATCGACAACGGATGCTAGAAGTCCTGCGTGAAACGAATGCCAACGGTCCGCGGCGGCGTCATCACCGTGTACACCTGTCCGTTCGGATACGCCGGCACCACGTTGTGCGCGGCACACACCTGCTCGGCGCATTCGGCAAAGCGATAAAGCTGGCCGCGCTTGTCGAACACGTTGTTGACGTAGAAATCCAGCGCGAGGCCATGTCGCTTGACGCCCGCCGAGAAGTCCACGGTCGTGTACGAGGGCATGTCGCCCAGCAGGCTCCGCTCCACCAGTCGCAGATCGGACTTGCGGTCACCGACGTAAACCAACGCACCCTGCACGAAGGCTTCCATGTCGCTGATGTCCCACGAATAACGCGCGCTGAGGTTGCCCTTGAAGCGTGGTGTCAGCGGCAGCTGCGTGCCCTTGGGCGCCTGCGGTCCGCTGACGACATCGCCGGTGAGCGGATTCACCGTGCCTGCAGGGCAGTTGGTGATCGGCGTGCCGCTGGTATCGGTGAAGCCGCAATAGTTTTCCGTCAGCTTCGAGTGATACCAGGCAAAGCCGGCACCGATCTGCAGGTTGTAGGTGGCCGCCCAATTGAGATCACTCTCCAGGCCATCGATCTGCGCCTGGCCGGCATTCTTGATCTCGGTGAGGCCGTTCGCACCGAGGATGCTGAACTGGAAGTCCTTCCATTTCTCGTGGAACACCGCGCCGTTGAACGACAGGCGGTTGCCGAACCAGGTCGTTTTCCAGCCCAACTCGTAGTTGGTGAGGTAGTCCGACTTGTATGGCGGCAGGCTGCCGCGCCGATTGATGCCGCCCGGACGATAACCTTCCGACCAGGTACCGTAGATCATCTTCGTGGGCGTGATTTGCCAGGTCAGGTTGGCCTTGCCCAGCGAACCCGATTCCTTGGTGTCCTTGGCGAAGTCCATGCAAGGCGCACCGTAGTACGGCTCCGCGTTGATACAGCCGGCCTCGCCGTAGCTGGAGCTGGGCGAAAAGCCCTTGCTGAAGCCGTAGAAGCCACCGAGGCTGTTGTCGCTGCGGAAATAGCGTCCGCCGATCGTGCCGGTGAGTGTCTCGGGGATGAAGTCGTACGACAGCTCGCCGAACACCGCCTTATCCATGTCGATGCGCCGCTGCTCGGTCAGCCACAGCGTATTGGGCCAGCCGGTCACCGACAGCTGGTCGGCCAGACCGTTGATCATGTAGCGCTGTTCGATGTCGTGCAGCTGCTTCTCCCAGAACAGGCCGCCGACCACGCGCAGGCGATCCTCCTTCGGCGAGGCGATGCGCAGCTCGTGGCTGTTCATCGTGTAGCGATCCTTGCCCTGGATGTACTGCGACGGATTGATCAGGTGGCCGCTGTTGTCATAGATGTACGCGCCATAGCCCGCCAGCGTGTCGTACCAGAACGAGTAATCGCTGTAGTCGCTGTCTTCTTCCTGGTTGCGCTTGAGGTGGCTGTACGCATAGGTCAGGTCGAAGTTGCCGATCTTGCCCTGCACCGTCAGCGCCGCCTGGATCCAGCGGTCGTTGGTGTACTCCGGATAGAAGTGCGTGAGCGACAGCGAGCCCACCTGCGGATCGGAGAACGGCGTGCCATGCGCGATGGTCTGCTGCCCCATCAGCGTGGGGCTGATCGACCAGTCGTCGTTGAGGTTGACCTTCAGCGCCGCACGCGCACCACTGGTATCGACGTCGTTGTAGTTGTTCTTGGCCGCGCCGGTGCAGACGAGGTTCGGCGTGGAAGGGCACCCCTTCGCGTTGCTGACCGTGATGCCTGACGTCGGATAGGTTCGCGAGCCCACCACGTTGTCGATGTAGCCGGCATCATGTTCATGCCAGCCGACCAGTCGAATGGCCGCGTTGCTGGACATGGGAATGTTGATCATGCCCTCGGCCGTGTAGCCGACGCCGCCATGATCGACCGAGTTGACGCCCAGGCTGTAGTTGGCGGCGAAGCCGCCGGGATCGGGCTTGTTGGTGATGATGCGCAACGCGCCCGACTCCGCGCTGGCGCCATACAGCGTGCCTTGCGGACCGGCCAGCGCTTCGACGCGGGCGATATCGTACATGTGGATATCGAGCGGGCCCTGGATCGTGGTGACCGGCTCTTCGTCCAGATACACGCCCACGCTGGGCTGCGAACCGGAGTGGTTGACGTTGGCGCCGCTGGCGACGCCACGCATGAAGATCGACGCGAAGCCCGGCCCGAACGTCTGGTAGGACACGCTGGGCAGATACTTCACGTAGTCGTCGAAATTCTTGACGTGGAGTTCTTCCAGCCTGTCCTGGCCCAGCACGTTGATGCTGACCGGCACCTTCTGCAGGTTTTCCTCACGCTTTTGCGCGGTGACGGTGACCGCACTCAGCGTCGTGGCCTTCTTGGTGGATGGCGGGCTGGTGGCTTGCCCCTGATCGGTATCCTGCGCAAACAATGGCTGCGCCATGGCCAGGCAAATCCCCGCGGCCAATGGCACCCTGACGAGCTTCAATCGCTCCCTACGTGTTGGCCATGTTGGCCTGCCCTTCTGCATCGACTACCCCTCCCCGGTGTGACGACCCAACAAGGCGTCTTTCGCTAGCCCGCCTCCCCGATAGGCACGTCGGGATAACTCCCGAGTACCGTCCCCAAAGCGTTTTCCAATGGCGCCAGCCACGGCGCGTAGTGCTGCCAGTGATCCACCCCCTCCCGGTAGATCGGCCGGCGCACCTGTTCGGAACTTGCCGTGCGCACCGGCCGCGCGTTCTCGAAGAAGCGCAGGCACGACGATTCGAATGGCAGTCCGCAATAGTCGAGCAGCCGGCGCACTTCGCCTTCGGTGTCTTCCACCATGCGCTCGTAGATCACGCGATGGATGCGCCCCGGCAGTACGGCGTCGAAATGCGCCATCAAGGCCACGTAATCGCGGTAGTAACGCCCGAGATCGTCGAGGCTGTAGCTGAAGCTCTGTCCGCGCGCAAAATGCTGCTTGAAACCGGAAAAGCAGCACGCCAGCGGATGGCGGCGCGCGTCGATGATCTTCGCGTTCGGCAGCATCAGCTGGATGAGGCCGATGTGCATGAAATTGTTCGGCATCTTGTCGATGAACAGTGGTGCCGATGTCTTGCGATGGATGCGCGTATGCGCGAGATAGCGCTCGCCCAGCTCGCGCAGCGCATCGCCGTCGAGCGTGGCGAGCACGTCGTGGTACGGCATGGCGCTGTCGGCATCGCCCTGCTCCCGCAGCAGGCGCGTGATGGAGGTGACCTCCGGCAGCTCCATTGTTCCTTCCACCTGGCTGTGGCTGGAAAGGATCTGCTCGATGAGGGTGGAACCCGCGCGCGGCAAGCCCACGATGAAGATCGGGTCGCCGGCCTGGCAACCCGAGCCATCGCGCGAGGCAAAGAATTCGCGCGTGTAGCGCTCGCGGATATGGCGCACACGCGCTGACGTTTCGTCGGCGCTGTAACGAAGCTGGCCGCGGCGGATCGCATTGCCCTGGGCGTAATGGGCGAACGAGGACGCATAGTTGCCCGCGTCTTCCAGCGCCTTGCCCACGGCGAACTCCAGATGCAGGCGATCGTCCTCGGCGAGATCGCCACGTGCGAGCTGCTCGCGCATGGTCGTCAGCTCGTCGGCACTGAAGCGGAAGGTCTTCAGATTGGCCAGGCTCCACCACACTTCGCCAAACGACGGTTCGATCGCCAGGCTGCGCCGATAGGCGGCAATGGCCTGCTCCTGCTGGCCCGCCGTTTTGAGTGCGTGGCCATAGCTCATCCACACCTTGGGATTGCCCGGGTAGGTATCGAGCAAATCCTTGTAAAGCGCGATGGCGGGTTCGACATCGCCGATGCGGCATAGCACCACCGCCTTGAGATTCCGGTAACCCGGATGCTCCGGCGCGACCGCGAGCAGACGCTCGATCTCGACCAACGCCTGCTCCGGCTGGTTGCTGCGATGCAACGCCAGCGCGTAGTTCTGTCGTGCGGCATGGAAACCGGGCGCCAGCTCCAGGCAACGCGCCAGCAGGTTCAGGGCATCCTCGTTGCGTCCAAGCCGCAAGGCCACTTCGGCGAACATGCGGATCGCGGCGACGTCCGTGGGTGCTTCGCGCAAGTGTTCGCGCAGCAGCGCCTCGGCCTGCGGCACGTGGTTTTCCGCCAGCGCCGTGGCGGCCGCGAGCAGGCGCGGATCGCGGGTGGAATGGCGGACATGCTGCGCATACGCGTCGTCTGCCGCGTCATGCTCGCCCGCTGCCAGCAGATGGTCGCCCAGCAGTCGCCACGCCTGCGGCAGCCCGGGCTTCAAGGCGACCGCCTTGCGCAACGCAGCCATCGCTTCGTGCCCGCGCCCGCGCAGGCCGAGCACGGCGCCAAGGTCGAAATGCACCTGCGCCCAGGAGGGCTGCGTACGCGCGAGCGGGATGAGGATGTCCAGCGCCGCATCCGCCTCACCCTGCATGGCTCGCGACACCGCGAGTATCCGCAATGCCGCCGGATGAGCTGGAACGACCTTGAGTATCTCCGTTGCCTGTTCGGCGGCGAGCGACGGGTCGCGCTCGAGCAGGCGTTCGGCATGAGCCAATGCCTGTTCCAGCGTGCCGGCACCGTCGGTTGAAGGCATCGCAGTGTTCATGGTCGCTCCATGGCCAGGGCATGCCCCCGACCAACGCCTGCGGGAAGACTAACCAAAGCGAGGCACGGATAGTTGCGTCGTAGCGCAAACGTCGACGTCATCGCGTGCACGCCGCGCATGCGTCGCGGGATTCCGCCCAGCCGGAGACGCGCAAGCTTTCTGGAAGCTTGCACATCGACGCCAACGGAGCCATGGTCATCGCCACGTCGCCGGACGCACCCGCCGACGGAGGACCGATACCGCCCCCTTGCGCGCGGCTCGGTGGCCAAGGCAATACTGCACGGCAGGCACGACGCAAGCGAGAAGCGAAAGCGGGGCATGGCACTCCGTCAGGCAACCCTTCGTCGCGCCAGACTATCCCGGAACCGGAGCCACGCATGCAAGCCGATACGACGATCCTGGAGCTCGAACGGGCGCGAGCGCTATCTCCGCGCTACTACTTCGGCGAAGACATGCTGGCGATGGAACGGCGTGCGGTATTCGCGCGAAGCTGGCAACTCGTCGCGCACCAGGGGCAACTCGCCGAACCCGGCGATCATGTCGTCGAACAGGTCGGTGGCGTGCCGGTGCTGCTGGTACGAGGGCAGGATCATGTGCTGCGTGCATTTCCGAACGTGTGCCGCCACCGTGCGGGCCCGCTCGCGCTATGCAACGGCAAGGGCATCCGCTCGCTGCACTGCAAGTACCACGGCTGGACGTACACGCTGGAAGGACAACTGCGCAGCGCGCCCGAAATGCAGAGCGCCGCCGATTTCCGCGTCGAGGACATCCGCCTGCCGCCACTGCGCGTGCACGAGTGGCAAGGCCTCGTGTTCGTGGCTCTGGACAGGAACGTGCCGCCGTTCGAGGAGGTCTACGGCGGCATCGTGGAGCGCATCGCGCCCATCGACCTCTCCGCCATGCGTTACCTTCGCCGCGACAGCTACGACATCGACTGCAACTGGAAGGTCTACATCGACAACTTCCTGGAAGGCTATCACCTGCCCCACGTGCATCCGGGGCTGTCCAAGGTGCTCGACTATCGCTCGTACGACACGCAGCTCTTTCCGTGGTACTCGCTGCAATCGTCGCCGCTGCGCAACAGTTCGGACATCTATGGCGATGGCGAGGCCTTCTATTACTTCGTCTATCCGAACGTGATGCTCAACATCATGCCCGGTCGCATGCAGACGAATCGCATCCTCCCGCTCGGCCCCGGTCGATGCCGCGTGGAGTTCGACTACTACTACGCGCAGGACGAAGCCGCGCAGGCGCGCATCCTCGCCGACCAGTCCTTCAGCGACGAAGTGCAGCACGAGGACATCGAGATCTGCGTGGCGGTGCAGAAGGGACTCGCCTCCGGTCACTACGAACCCGGTCGTCTCTGTCCCCGGCGCGAAAGCGGCGTCTGGCATTTCCACAATCTGTTGCGCACCGCCTATGCCGGCGACGCGGGAGCATCCGCATGAGGCTCATGCTCTGCAGCCTGTTCTGTGCCATCGCCGCGACGGCGTCGCTTCCCACGGCCGCCGCGCAGGCGCAACGCATCGTTGTGCATGCGGGCCACCTGCTGGATGTCGACAGCGGCGCGATGCTCGCCGACCAGGCCGTCACCGTCGAGCACGGGCAGGTGGCCAGCGTGAAACCGTGGCCGGACTCATACACCGCCGGCTCGAAGGTGATCGACTGGACCGCCTACACGGTGGTGCCCGGCCTGATGGACATGCACACGCATATCGCCGACGAACCCGAGAGCGCCGATCCAGGCGCCGCACTGAAGAGCACGCCGGCGCGCGACGCCTTCATCGGCGCCAAGAATGCCCGCAACACGTTGCGCGCCGGCTTCACCACCGTGCGCGACGTGGGTGTCTACCGCGGCTTCGCGGACATCGCCTTGCGCGATGCGATCCAGGCCGGCTACGTGCCGGGTCCGCGCATGTTCGTTGCCGGCGCCTACATCACCATCCCCGGCGGCGGCGGCGAAATCACCGGCCTTCCCGCGGGAACCGTGGTGCCGGACGAATTTCGCCGCGGCGTGTCCAAGGGCCCTGACGACGTGCGCAAACATGTGGATTTCATCCTTGATCACGGCGCCGACCTGATCAAGGTGATCGCCACCGGCGCCGTGCTCACCGATGGCACCGAGCCAGGCCAGTCCGAATACACCGAGGAGGAAATCCACGCTGCCGTGACCGAGGCCGCCAAGCGTGGCAAGTTCGTCGCGGCGCACGCGCACGGCGCCGAGGGCATCAAACGCGCGGTGCGCGCGGGCGTACGCTCGATCGAACATGGCTCGCTGATCGACGACGAAGGCATCGCACTCATGAAGCAACACGGCACGTGGCTGGTGGCGGACATCTACGATGGCGACTACATCGACAGCGTCGGTCGCAGCGAAGGCTGGTCCGCGGAGAAAATCCGCAAGAACGTCGAGACCACCGAGGCGCAGCGCGAAGGCTTCCGCAAGGCGGTGAAGGCGGGCGTGCACATCGCGTTCGGCACCGATGCCGGCGTCTATCCGCACGGCGACAATGCACGGCAGTTCGCCTACATGGTGCGCTACGGCATGACGCCGCTGCAGGCCATCCGCGCCGCCACCATCGATGCGGCGCGCCTGCTTGGCAAGGAGAAGGAACTCGGGTCGATCGTGCCAGCCAAGGCGGCCGACATGGTTGCCGTGGCATGCGATCCGCTGAAGGACGTGGACTGCCTGCGCCAGGTGCGGGGCGTCATGAAAGCCGGCGAAACGATTTCCCTCGACTGACACGGGACGGCCCAAGCATGAGCGATGGCAACAAGATCGGTTTCTGGACCTGTACCGCCCTGGTCGTGGGCAACGTGATCGGACTGGGCATCTTCATCCTGCCCGCGTCGCTGGCGCCCTATGGCTTCAACGCGATGATCGGATGGCTGGTCACGCTCGGTGGCTGCCTGGCGCTGGCGCGCGTGTTTGCCCATCTCTCGCACGCACTGCCCAATGCCGATGGTCCCTACGGTTATGTCCGCAACACGCTGGGCGACCTGCCGGCCTACATGGCGCTCTGGGCCTACTGGGTTTCGATATGGCTGACCAACGCGGCGCTCGCCACCGGCGCCGTGGGTTACCTCACGGTGATCGTGCCCGAACTGGGGCGCATCCAGCCGGCGCTGTTCGCGCTCGTGCTGCTGTGGTCGTTCATCGCCGTCAACCTGTTGGGCGTGCGCATGGGTGGACGCGTGCAGGTCGTGACCAGCGCGCTCAAGCTGATTCCCATGGCCGGTATCGCGCTGTTGGGCGCGTGGATCCTGTTGACCACGCCGGCCGCCTATGCGGCTCACCCGCCGACTACGCCGCTGACGCTGGGCAACGTGACCGCGGCGTCCACTATCGCCTTGTTCGCCATGCTCGGCCTCGAATCGGCCAGCATTCCCGCCTCACGCGTGATCAATCCCGGCCGCACGATCCCGCGCGCGACCATGACGGGAACACTGCTGGCTGCGGTGGTCTACATCATCGTCTCGACCGTGCCGATGCTGCTCATTCCGCAGTCGGAACTGGCCAATGCGAACGCGCCGTTCGCGCTGCTGATGGAACGCCACCTCGGCGCCGGCGTCGGTCGCTGGCTGGCGCTGTTCGTGGTGGTGAGCGGACTGGGCTGCCTCAACGGCTGGACGCTGCTGATGGGCGAAATCACGAGGACCATGGCCAACAACGGCGTGTTGCCAGCCGTGCTCGGTCGCGAGAATCGCCGGGGTGCACCCGCAGTCGCCTTGCTGGTCACCGGCGCACTGGCATCGGCGATGGTGTGGATGAGCTACAGCAAGTCGCTGGTCGCAGCCTTCACCTTCATCACGCGCGTGGTGACCGCGGCCAACCTGCCGCTCTATCTGTGCTGCTCGCTGGCACTGCTGGTGCTGTGGCGACGCGGCGACGCGCCGGAGGCTGGCCGCGAGGCAGCATTCTTCGGATGCATCGGCGTCTGCTACGTGGTCTTCGCCTTCATCGGCAGCGGACACGAGCCGTTCCTTCTTGCTCTGGGGCTGATCGCGGTGGGCCTGCCGCTGTATGCCCTGATGCGCCTGCGACGCCCCGCGGCAGCTCCGCTCAAGGTGTGACGACCATGCGCGATCCACGCTACGACATCCTGTTCACTCCGGTACAGATCGGGCCCGTCACCACCAAGAACCGCTTCTTCCAGGTGCCCCACTGCAACGGCATGGGCCACGCGATGCCGCTCGCCCACGCCGCGATGCGCGAGATGAAGGCCGAAGGCGGCTGGGCCGTGGTGTCCACCGAAGAATGCGAGATCCACCCCACCAGCGATCTCACGCCCTACGTGGAAGCACGCCTGTGGGACGACCGGGACATTCCCGCGCTCGCGCTGATGTGCGACAAGGTGCATGCGCATGGCGCGCTGGCGGCGGTGGAGCTTTCGCACAACGGCCCAACGGCGTCGAACCTGTATTCGCGCGAAGTACTGATCGGTCCGTCGCATCAGCCGTCCAAGTACGGCTACCCGTCGCAGGCGCGTGCGATGACGCTCAAGGACATCCGCGAGTACCGGCGCTGGCACCGCGAGGCCGCCTTGCGCGCCAAGCGTGCCGGCATGGACATCATCTACGTCTATGCCGCGCACGACTTGTCGCTGCCCATGCACTTCCTGCAGCGTCGACGCAATCATCGCGGCGACGAGTACGGCGGCTCGCTGGAAAACCGCGTGCGCCTGCTTCGCGAAGTGCTGCAGGACACCCGCGATGCCGTCGGTGACCGCTGCGCGGTGGCCCTGCGCTTCGCCACCGAGGAGCTGCTTGGCCCCGAAGGCGTCGAGCTGTCCGAAGCGCAGGACATCGTGGGACTGATCGCCGAACTGCCCGACTTGTGGGATGTGAATGTCGCGGCCTGGTACAACGATTCGGTGCCTTCGCGGTTCGCCGCCGAAGGCGCGCAGGAACCCTTCGTTTCCTTCGTCAAGAAAGTCACCACCAAGCCGGTGGTGGGCGTGGGCCGTTTCACCTCGCCCGACACCATGGTGTCGCAGATCCGCCGTGGCGTGATCGACCTGATCGGCGCCGCGCGTCCTTCCATCGCCGATCCGTTCCTTCCACGCAAGATCGAGGAAGGCCGCGTCGACGATATCCGCGAATGCATCGGCTGCAATATCTGCGTGTCCGGCGACATGACCATCTCGCCGATCCGCTGCACGCAGAACCCGACCATGGGCGAAGAGTGGCGCAAGGGCTGGCACCCGGAACGTCTGTCGCCGAAGCGCCAGGCAAGCCGCGTACTGGTCGTGGGCGGAGGCCCCGCGGGGCTGGAAGCGGCCCGCGCGCTGGGACAACGCGGCTACGAAGTGAGTGTCGCCGAAGCGCGTCGCGAGCTTGGCGGTCGCGTCACCCGCGAGGCGCGCCTGCCCGGCCTCGCCGAATGGGCCCGCGTGCGCGACTGGCGCGTGGGCCAGATCGGCAAGTTGCCGAACGTGTCGGTCTATCTCGACTCGGCGTTGTCCGCACAGGATGTGCTGGACTTCGGTGCGGAGCATGTCGTGCTTGCGACAGGTTGCCATTGGCGTCGCGATGGATTCGGGCGAAGCAACGGGCTTGGCATCGCCGGCCTTGCCGACCATCCTCGCGTCTTCACACTCGATGACCTGATGGACGGCCGCCTTCCTTCCGGTCGCGTGGCGGTCTTCGATGACGACGGCTTCTACTACGCGAGCATCGCTGCCGACCTGCTGCATCAACACGGATGCAAGGTCACCTATGTGACGCCCGAGGACAGCGTGGCGCCCTGGAGCGTGAACACGCTGGACTATCGCCACATCCGCAAGCGGATGGCCAAACAGGGCATCGAGGTCCACGTGTCGCATGGCATCGTCGCCTTCGACGGCGCGACCCTGACGCTGGAAAACGCGTGGGACGGCACGATGTCCGAGCGAGCCTGCGACGCCATCGTCATGGTCACCTCCCGCCTCCCTGATGACGCGCTGTACCAGGCGCTATTGCTCCGCGAGGCCGAGTGGAGCCTTGCCGGCATTCGTTCGCTGCGCTGCATCGGCGATGCCGAAGCACCCGGCTTGATCGCCCACGCGGTCTACGCCGGCCATCGCTATGCGCGCGAACTGGAGGAACCTTCGGCCGGCGAAGTGCCTTTCAAGCGCCACTTCCACGCAGCCAGCGCGGATAACTTGCGTCGGGACGGCTGATTACTGGTCCGCCAAGGCCATCAGCCATTGGCGGAATGCAGCGGCGGGAGGAGAGTCCGTCCGGCCGGACCGTGCGACCAAATAGTACGCGCCGGACGAGGCTGCCTTTTTCGTTCCTATGCGCACCAGGGTGCCGGAAGCCAAAGCATCCGCCACCAGCACGCTGCGTCCCAGCGCAACACCCTGACCCTGTTCCGCCGCCTGCAGCAAAAGCGCCGAATCGCTGAACGTCGCACCGGACCGCGTCCCGTCCAAAGACTGGCCCGTTTGCTCGCACCATTGCTCCCAACCGAAGAAGTCGTCGCGCAGCAGCGTGTGTCCTGCCAGGCCGACCTTGCCGCGTTGCCGGGAACGCGAGACGTACCGCGGTGACGCGACCGGGAACACCAGCTCGTCCACGAACCGTTCGCTCCGCATGCCGGGCCAACTTCCCTGGCCATAGCGGATGGCGAAGTCGGCCTGCTCGGCGCCCAGATCGAGAACCTGGGTGGTGGCGTGAAGACGAAAGTCGATATCGGAATGCTGGCTCAGGAAAGCGCCCAGACGCGACATCAGCCATCGACTGACGAACGATGGCGGCGCCGTAACCGAAAGGCGTCGCGTGTCCTTGTGGCGCAACGACTCACCGACGGACGACAACTTCAGCAGTAGCTCCTGCACCACGCCGAGCACTTGCTCACCGGCCGGCGTGAGCGAGACATCGAGGCGGTTCCGCTGCAGCAATTTCAGCCCGTAGAACGATTCGAGGGCGCGTATCTGGTGGCTTACGGCGCTGGCGGTGAGATGCAGCTCGTCCGCCGCCAGCGCAAACCCTCGCAGCCTGCTCACCGCCTCGAACGTCCTCAAGGTATGCATGGGCGGCAGTACGTAGCGCATCGATTCGGACCTGGATGAAGGAAATTCATGCGGACGTGAGAAACGATCGCTTCACTCGCCGGGAGCGTGTGCGAATACTCCGGATCGGAAACGACTCGCCACGCCGCCCGGGCGATCTTCATCCATTCCGTCGCGCCGGAAAAGGGGCGCGGCTTCACGCCCATAACCAGCCTTGCCACCGGAGCATCCATGAAATCCGTGTTGATCCTGCTCACCTCGCTGCTGCTCGCCATGGTCACGTCCCCGGCACGCGCCGATGGACTGCATGAGGGCTGGCAAGTGGTGGACGGCTTGCATCTCTTCTACCGCGAGGGAGGCAACCCCTCGGACCCCACCCTGGTCTTCCTGCATGGCAATCCGTTGTCATCCTTGATGTACGCGAAGGTCATGGAAGACCTTGTCGCAACGCGGCGTGTTCACGTGATCGCGGTCGACTATCCTTCGTTCGGTTACTCCGATACGCCTGGCCGCGAGGTCTATCGCTACACCTTCGATCATCTCGCCGATACCGTCTCCGCATTCCTCGCCGCCCGCGGCATCCATCGCTACGGCCTGTATATGCAGGACTACGGCGTGCCCATCGGGTTCCGCCTGATCGATCGCCAGCCCTCGGCGATCACCTCCATCATCGTGCAGAACGGCGTCATCCATCTGGACGGCTTTCCTTCTGCACAGGATCCGCAGGGCGAACTGCGACGTCATTGGGATTCACGCAATGAAACCGTGGACGCGCGTCGTGCGGCGTATGCGCGCTCGCTCGGCTACCCGCAGGCCGGCCGCTGGGAGGACGAGGACCACATGGGCCCCGACGCCATGCTGCAGATGATCGCCGCGGAACAACGCCCTGGCGTGATCGACGCGCGCAACGACCTATGGTTCGACTACGGCTCCAACGTGGAGCGCTATCCGCATTGGCAGGCGCTACTGCGCGGTCTCCACGTGCCGGTGCTGGTGTTGTGGGGCAAGCGGGATCAGTTCTTCACCACGCCCGGCGCGGTGGCCTATCGACGCGACGCGCCCCAGGCGGAGGTACATATCCTCGATTCGACTCATTTCGCCACGCTCGACCAGCCGGACGAAGTGGCGCGGCTGGTAGGCCAATTCCTGGACGGTCACGCAGGCGAAGCACGGTAAACAGTCGGCGACGGGATATCCTCCGTCGCCGTCAGTTGCGCCTGGACGGCTAAAGCAGTCCCTCGATCGGCAGCAAACCGCCGACATTCACCTTGAAGCGCCGCCACCAGCTGGTCTCCGGCGAATGGTCGTAGCGGATCATTTCGCCGTTCGCCTGCTTGCCTTCCCAGTACACGCCGCCGTTCGCATCGAGCAGCACGTGATAGCTGTGCTCCGGCTTGGTGGCATCGGCGAAGATCGACAACAGCGCCTTGGCCAGTGCCGCCGAGTGGACGATCACGCCGTCTTCGGTATTGATGTCGAACGAACGCGGATCGAGATTCATCGAACCCACGAAAGCATGCTGCTCGTCCACCACGAAAGCCTTGGCGTGCAGGCTGTTGCTCCCGCTGGACGAGCCGAAGAAGTGGCTTCCGCCGCGTCCCCGGCGGGCGTCCGGTTTCAGTTCGTAAAGCTTCACACCGGCCTTCAGCAAGGGCGGGCGATACGCGGCATAAGCGACGTAGACGTTGCCCGCATCGGTGGATGCCAGCGAGTTGGTGAGCACCTCCACCGCCACGCCGCGCTCGCGCATGCCCTGCAGATAGTCCACGCCCCGCTTTCCAGGCACGAAGTATGGCGAGATCAGGGTGAGCCGCTGCGTCGCTCCATCCAGCCACGCACGAATGGCCGGCGCCATGTGCAGATCCTGGTTGTTGGCGACGGGATCGCCCTTCTCCGGATCGTCCGCCAGATAGCTGGCCTGCCCCCATGCCCATTCCTTGGCCGGCGTCTCGCGGGCGAGATCGCCGACGCGCGCCACGAGGTTCTGCGCATAACTGCCCTGGCTGAAGGTACGGGCGTGCGCAGCCATGGACTTGCGCAATTCCTGCAGTTCTTCCGGCGCGGGCTGGTGTCGATGAAAGGCGCCGATGGGGAACGACTGCGGACTGTTCCAATAACGATCGAACGCCTGCCCGACCTCGGCCACCACCGGCCCGACGACAAGCACGTCGAGGTCGCGGAAGTTCACGTTGTCATTGGCGTCGAAGTACTCGTCCCCGATATTGCGGCCGCCCACGATCGCCATGGCGCCGTCGGCGATATACGCCTTGTTGTGCATGCGCCGATTGAGCCGCGAGAAATCCCCGGCGAACTGCTTGCCCATGCCCCACAACGAGGCGTTGCGTTCGAGAAACGGATTGAACAGCCGGATCTCGATGTTGCGATGGCCATCCAGCGCCCGCAGCACATCGTCGTTGCCGGCCACATGCAGGTCGTCGAGCAGCAGGCGCACACGCACGCCGCGATCGGCCGCGGCGAGCAGGCGTTGCGCCAGCAGTTCGCCGGTCGCATCGCTGTGGAACATGTAGTACTGGATGTCGAGCGAATGCTTGGCCCTATCGGCCAGCGCGATGCGAGCGAGCAACGCATCGCCGGAATCGCTGATCAGCCGGACGCCGGAATCCGTGCCGTGCTCCGCAGTCATGCGGGCCGCATACGCGACCAGCGGTGCATCGGCCTGCACCGGCAGCACGGTGCTGGGCGTGCGTGGATAATCGGGACGCAGGTCCGAATGGGTACAGGCGGCCAGCGCCACGAGTCCCAGCCAGGCAAGGTGACGCAGCGATGTCCAGGCCATGCTCCCCTCCTTGGGGTGTCACTCTAACCTGCGAAGGGGCGTATTTGGGCGCCGTGGGGCATGCCTTGGGCAGCCTCTCCCTTCTCTGGGAGCGCACCCTGTGCGCGACGGCCCGTTACATCGAGCCCTGAGGTCTGACCTCGACGGACGGTCGCGCACAGGGTGCGCTCCCACAGGAAGGCACAAATCCTCGCCGGCTGAAGAGGCGTCTTTGGCTGACGACTCATCTCGGCGTTGCGTCGGGATTGGATCGCGCACTGGGTGCGCTCCTACAGGGCGCTCCGCTCTTTGTAGGAGCGCACCCAGTGCGCGATCAAACTACCGAATCGCCCGGAGCCTGTCGCAGGCCACCAGTGCTCTACAAGAAGCGCTTTACCGCCCGAAGGTGATTTCCTTCCCTTCGTGATCACGGTCCCAGCCGCGCAGCTCATCGCGGATATGCGCGATGCGCTGGCGACCCAGCGCATTGCGCTCCTCGTCGAGCACCTGGCCATCCAGCAACTCGGCCAGTCGCTGCGCGGTGGGCAGCATGGTGTCCCAGGCGTCCAGCGCCGGAATCGGCGCCGGCAAGGTCATGAAGAAGCTGAGGCCCGGCGTGCGCAGCGCGTCCAGTCGGGTCAGGTCGAAATTGCCCGGCTTGAGCATGTTGGCCACGCTGAAGATCGGGCCCTGTTCGCGCTTGCCGTCGACCAGGCGGTGGTAGATGCCCATGTCGCCGAATTCCAGCCCGGCCTTCTCCGCTGCCACGATCAGGTCGGCGCCGTGGAACACGCTGCCTTCGCGCGCCACCACGAAGAGGGTGACGATGCGCTCGACCGGCAAGCGTTCCGGACGACGGCCCACGTCGGAACGCGGGGGCACGCGCGGCGCCACGGGCTCGGCTGCAGGAGCCGCCGCGGCAGCGGTCACGGGTGCAGGTTCCGGGGCTGCCGCATGCGGCAGCGGTGCAGCCTCGGGATGTCCGTGGACGAGGTTCTGCTCGAACTGCTCGGGCGGAGCACGCAGCGCATCGATGATGGAGGCTGCCATGCCCTGCGGCTTGGCGATCGGCGCCGGTTCCAGCTTGTCCTTGCCGCCAGCCAGCGTGGCGCCAAGACGTTCGAGCTCTTCGCGCAAGCCCATGTCCAGCTCACCCTGCATCGGCGAGTGATCACGCGAATCCAGCGGGAAATCATCGCGAGCGCTGAACGAGGGTTCGTCCGCAACCTCGCCTTCCTCGCCGAACGTCGGTTCACGGCGCTCGCCCGACGCGCCGGGCACGAAGCGCCGCCTGCCCTGCTCCTTCTTCGGCTGGCCGAACAACCAGATCAGGGCGAGCACGATCAGGCCGACGATCAGCATCGGAATGCCCACGGCGGGATTCCACGCGAAGGCGAGCACGGGTTGTACAGTCATATCGAATTCCTCAGGCTGCGCCCGCAAGTTTAGCGGCTTCTGCCAGATCCACCTGCACCAGTCGCGACACGCCGGCCTCGCGCATGGTCACGCCGCACAGCTGCGATGCGGCTTCCATCGTTGCCTTGTTGTGGCTGACGAAAATGAACTGCACCTTCTCGCTCATCTCCTTCACCATGTTGGAGAAGCGGCCGACGTTCGCTTCGTCGAGCGGCGCGTCCACCTCGTCCAGCAAACAGAACGGCGCGGGGTTGAGACCGAAAATCGCGAACACCAGCGATACGGCGGTCAACGCCTTCTCGCCGCCCGAAAGCAGCGTGATGTTGGAAACACGCTTGCCCGGTGGGCGCGCCATGATCGCCACGCCGGTGTCGAGCAGGTCGTCGCCGGTAAGTTCGAGGTAGGCGTGGCCACCGCCGAACAGACGCGGGAACAACTCCTGCACGCCGGCATTCACGCGGTCGAAGGTTTCCTTGAAACGCTGGCGCGTCTCGCGGTCGATCTTCTTGATCGCTGCCTCCAGCGTTTCCATCGCGCTGGTCAGGTCGGTCAGCTGGTTGTCGAGATAGGTCTTGCGCTCGCTCTGCTCGGCGTGCTCCTGGATCGCGGCGAGATTGACTGGCTCCAGGCGCGTGATCTTCTGGCCGATGTCGGTGAGCTGCGTGCGCCACTGGCTGGCATCGGCGTCTTCGGCGAGTTCCGCGAGCAGCGGTTCGAGTTCAAGGCCCGAAGCCGTGATGGCTTCGGCAAGCTGCTCGGCACGCAACTGCAATGCCTGCGCCGCGAGACGCTTCTGCGAGAGGTTTTCGCGCAGGCCGTTGAGCACCTGCTCGATGCGCTGGCGCTCCTGCTCCAGGCGACGGAATTCACTGTCGCAATCCTCCAGTCCGCGACGCGCGTCGACGAGCTGCTTGTCCACCAGCAGGCGCTGGTCGAGATAGGTCTGGCGCTCGGCTTCCAGCTCCGCAATGGGATCGGAGCCGGCGGCGAGCTGCTCGGCGATTTCGCTGCGGCGCGCCTCGATCTGGCGCAGCTGCGTTTCCATGCGTGCCAGCGCCTGCTCCAGCGACGAAAGCGAGGAACGCTTCGACTCCATCGACAAGGCCAGCGCATGCGCCTGGTCCGCCGCCTCGCGGGCATTCATGCGCGCTTCTTCGCGCGCTTCCAGCAGCG
Organism: Dyella jiangningensis; assembly: GCF_003264855.1. Taxonomy (NCBI): domain Bacteria; kingdom Pseudomonadati; phylum Pseudomonadota; class Gammaproteobacteria; order Lysobacterales; family Rhodanobacteraceae; genus Dyella; species Dyella jiangningensis. The sequence continues at coordinate 92,933 of NZ_NFZS01000003.1, forward strand.
CGCGGCGCTCGTTTTCCAGCTCGCGGCGCTCGTCTTCCAGGTCGCCCATGTGGCCGACGGATTCGTCCAGGCGCGCACGCGCATCGCGCGTCTGCGTCTGCAGTTCGTCCAGCTGGGTGATCAGGTCGCTGATTTCGCCGGCGACCTTTTCCGAGCGGGCACGTGCGGTTTCCATCTTGCCGCGATGGCTCTGCAGTTGGCCGGCCAGTTCGGACTGGCGGCGATGCGCGTTGTAAAGCTCGCGCTGCGCGTCGTCGCGCGCGCGCTCGGCTTCGAACTTGCGCGTGCGCAGGTCGTCCAGCGTGTTGGTGGCTTCCTCGATGCGCTCTTCCAGCGCGAGGATCTGCTCGCCCAGCGTGCGCATCTCGCGCTCGCGCGCCAACACGCCCACCTGGTTGCCCTGCGCGCGACGCACGCGGGCCCAGCCCGGGCCAATCCATTCGCCGGCGCGCGTCATCACCGACTGATACGGCGCCAGCGCCGACAGGCCGGCCACGATCTGGTGTGCGTGCTCGATCGATTCGGCCGTCAGCACGTGGCTGAGGATCGAGATCGCCGCGGCCGGGCCGCGCACGTGCGCGGCCAGCGTGCCGGCCGTGTTGGCGCCGCCTTCGGCGCCGTCGACCAGCGCCACGTCGGCGTTTTCCAGCGAAGCGAATTCGGCGGCAAGACCGTGGGCGTCATCCACCAGCACGGCGTCGAGATAACCGGCGAGCACGGTTTCCACGGCAGTTTCCCAACCCGCTTCCACCTGCAGCGATTCGCCGAGGCGACGCGACTTGTCCAGCCCAAGACGTGCCAGCCAGCCACTGGCGGCGCTCTCTTCCTGACCCAGCGCGGCATGCTGCAGCGCTTCCAGCGAAGCCTGGCGGCCGCGTGCCGTCTGCAATTGCTGGCGCGCTTCATTGAGCGAGGACTGTACCTGGCGCTCCTCGTCGATCACCTTCTCATAGGCCAGCTTGTGCTGGTCGAGCAGTTGGCCCAACGATTCCACGCGCTCGCGCTGCGTGTCGTGCTCTTCGTTCAACTGCTCGGCGGCGGCATCGAGCGAGGCGATGTCGGTGGCCTTCTGCTCGGCTTCCAGCACTTCGCGGCGACGCGACAGGTCGATGGCCTGGCGATCGAGGTAGTTGAGCTTGGTGCGTTCCACCTCGGCCGCGCGGCTGGATTCGCCCGCCGTGCGCGTGTGCGCATCCCAGCGCTGCTGCCAGTCGGCCAGCTTGGTTTCGGTTTCGCGCAGCGATTCGGCGGTGTCGTCCTGCATCTGCTGCAGCGACTCCAGCTTCGGCTCGCCTTCGGCCAGCGCCATGCGCAGCGTTTCCACTTGCGTGCGGTCGTTGGCGATGTGTTCGGCCAGCTCGGCGTGTTCACGCTCGGCTTCGCCTTGCGCGCGCTGCAGGCGGTCGGCCGTTTCGCGGTTGAAGCGCACCTGCTGCTCGACGCGGGCGATCTCCGCGCCGACCTTGTACACCTCGGCCTGCACCGTGTTCAGGTGCTCGGTGGCCTCGGTGTGGCGCTCGCGCACCGTCTCCATCTGCGCCTCCTGGTGGCGCTGCATGGCGACGAACTTTTCGATCTCGACCTCGGCCGCGTTGAGGCCCGAGCCTTCGTTGTCGTGCTGGCTCTTCAAACCGCGGTATTCGAGCGCGCGCAGCTCGGCTTCCTTGCGCACCTGCTCTTCCTTCAGCGCCTTCCAGCGCTCGGCGGCGCGGGCCTGGCGATTCAGGTGTTCCAGCTGCTTGTCCACCTCGTCGCGCACGTCGCGCACGCGGTCGAGGTTCTCGCGGGTGGACTTGATGCGGCTCTCGGTTTCCTTGCGGCGCTCCTTGTACTTGGAGATGCCGGCCGCCTCTTCCAGATGCGTACGCAGTTCGTCGGGCGCGGCCTCGACGATCTGGCTGATCATGCCCTGCTCGATGATCGAGTAGCTGCGCGGGCCAAGGCCCGTGCCCAGGAACAGGTCGGTGATGTCGCGACGGCGGCAGCGCGCGCCGTTGAGGAAATACGCCGACTGCCCGTCACGCGTCACCTGGCGCTTCACCGAGATCTCGGCGTACTGGCCGTACTCGCCCTGGATGGTGCCGTCGGAGTTGTCGAAGATCAGCTCGACCGTGGCCTGGCCCACCGGCTTGCGCGCGTTGGAGCCGGAGAAGATCACGTCGGTGAGCGAATCACCGCGCAGGCGACTGGCCGCGCTCTCGCCCATCACCCAGCGGATCGCATCGATGATGTTGGATTTGCCGCAGCCATTGGGCCCCACCACGCCGGTCATGTTGGTCGGCAGGTGCAGGGTGGTCGGGTCCACGAAGGACTTGAAACCGGCGAGTTTGATCGTGGTCAGGCGCATGCGGGCGTCGGCAGCCAAATAGGTGAAGCCCGACGCGGTCGGGCGATGGGTCACTGTGCCAAACGCAGGCCCCAGCCGCAATGCGTTTTGGCTCGATGTTTCACTTTAACACCGAACCGTAAGTCGATGTTGCAAAAGAATTTATGCGTGGCGCCCGTCTCACTGGTTCCCGGACCGACGGAACCCGGGGAGCGCGAGCGGCCCCTGTGGCGGAAAATTCACCAGCGCCACCGGTCGCAAGGCCCGGTCGCGCGCCGAAGACGCGGGCTTATTCGCCCGGCGCCTTGGCGTCGATGGACAGCGCGTGGATGCCCTGGTCCATCAGGCCCTGCAGGGCCGCGTACACCAGCCGGTGCCGCTTGATCGGCAGCTGGCCGGCAAACGCCGCGCTGACGATGCGCACGTGGAAATGCCCCTTTCCCTCGTTGGCATGCCCGACGTGCTTGTAGCCCTCGTCCTGCACGTCCAGGGCCACGGGATCGAGCGCCTGCTGCAGGCGCTCGCGGATCTGTTCGGCGATGGGTGCACCCATGGCTTACGGCAGCGCCTTGCGGAACGGCTGGATGGCGACGCTGGCGTAGACGCCGGCGGCGACATAGGGGTCGGCGTGAGCCCAGGCTTCCGCGTCGGCCTGCGTCGGGAATTCGGCGACGATCAGGCTGCCGGTGAAACCGGCCGGGCCCGGATCTTCCGCCTCGATCGCCGGGAACGGACCGGCCAGCATCAGGCGGCCTTCGTCCAGCAGCTTCTGCAGCCGCGCGATATGCGCGGGGCGAGCGCCCTTACGGGCTTCGAGCGAATCGGGCACGTCCGTACCAATGATGGCGAACCACATGATCAGGCCTCCGGGCGCATATAGGGGAACAGCAGTACGTCGCGAATCGAGACCGAGCCGGTCAGCAGCATCACCAGACGGTCGATGCCTATCCCTAAGCCGCCCGTCGGCGGCAGGCCCACTTCCAGCGCGCGGATGTAGTCGGCATCGAAGTGCATGGCCTCGTCGTCGCCGGAGGCCTTGGCTTCCACCTGCGCCATGAAGCGCGCGGCCTGGTCTTCCGGGTCGTTCAACTCGGAGAAACCGTTGGCGAGTTCCTTGGCGTTGATGAACAGCTCGAAGCGGTCGGTGATGCCGGGATTGGTGTCGCTCTCACGCGCCAGCGGCGACACTTCCACCGGATGGTCGGTGATGAAGGTCGGCTGGATCAGCGTGTGCTCCACGGTCTTCTCGAAGATTTCCAGCAGCAGGCGGCCCCAGCCGAATTCGTTCTTCACCTGGCAACCCAGGCGCCTGGCGTGCGCGGCCATCGCCTCGCGATCGCGCAGTTCTTCGCGACGAATCTCAGGGTTCAACTCGAGCACGGCGTCTTCCATGCTCCAGCGGCGGAACGCCGGGCCGACGTCGATCTCGTTGCCTTCCCATTGGAGCTTGGTGGTACCGATGACGTGCTTCGCGGTGTCGCGGATCACTTCCTCGGTGAGATCCATGATCTCGGTGTACGTGGCATACGCCTGGTACAGCTCGAGCATGGTGAATTCGGGGTTGTGTCGCGTGGACACGCCCTCGTTGCGGAAATTGCGGTTGATCTCGTACACGCGATCGAAGCCGCCGACCACCAGGCGCTTGAGGTACAGCTCCGGCGCCACGCGCAGGTAGAGGTCCATGTCCAGCGCGTTGTGGTGCGTGATGAACGGACGCGCGGTGGCGCCGCCCGGGATCACGTGCATCATCGGCGTTTCCACTTCCATGAAGCGGCGCGGCTCGGCTTCAAGCCACTTGCGGATATGGCCGATGATCTTCGAGCGCAGCGCGAAGGTGCGGCGCGCTTCCTCGGTGACGATCAGGTCGACGTAGCGCTGGCGATAGCGCTGCTCCACGTCGGCCATGCCGTGGTGCTTGTCCGGCAGCGGGCGCAGGCTCTTGGTCAGCAGGCGCAGCGATTCCACCTTCACCGACAGTTCGCCGGTGCGCGTGCGCATCAGCAGGCCTTCGGCGCCGACGATGTCGCCCATGTCCCAGCCCTTGAACGCCTTGTAGGTCTCCTCGCCGACCGTGCCCTGGTGGATGAACAGCTGGATGCGGCCGTTGAAATCCTGCATCTGCACGAAGGCGACCTTGCCCTGGTCGCGCTTGAGGATGATGCGTCCGGCCACCTTCACGCGGCGACCAAGGGCCTCGATGGCTTCGGCCGTCCACTTTTCCGCATCGGCGAATTCGGCCTGCAGGTCGCCTGCAAACGCGTCTATCTTGAAGTCGTTCGGAAACGCCACGCCCTGCCCGCGCAACGCCTTGAGTTTCTCGCGGCGCTCGGCGATCAGCTTGTTCTCGTCGATGGGCTGGATATCGGTCGGTTCAGTCATGAGGTTTCCGTCGCTGCCGGCGCCCGCACCTTCTGGCGGACGCATCTCTATGTTTGTCATTGGGTCATTGGAGTGGCGGTTGCCCGCAGCGCCAACGGTCAATCGTCTTTGCCGAAGGCGCGTTTCACCGCGTGCTTGGTGGCGTCCCAGCCATCACGCGCGCCGTGCCCGACCGCTACGCCAGCATCCCTGGCACCGTGTCCGACCGCTATGCCCGCATCCCGGGCACCGTGCCCCACGGTGACAGCCGCATCCTTGGTGGCGTGCCCGACATCGCGGCCGGCGTCGCCCACTTTCTTGCCCGCCGTTTTTGCATCCTGCTTGATGCCCTGGCTGGCAGAGCCGTTGTCCTGCGCGCAGGCCAGGCCCTGCCACGCGAACAGGGCGGCACACGCAACCAGAATCGGGAAAGTCTTCCTGCTGTTCATGCGGTACCGCCTCGTCGTTGGCAGATGCGATGGTTGGCGATCAGGCGTCCACGCGCTTGGCGCCCGCGTCCAGGCCCGACTTCAGGCTGGCCTCGACGAATTCGTCCAGGTCGCCGTCGAGCACCTTCTGCGTGTCCGAACGCTCGATGCCGGTGCGCAGGTCCTTGATGCGGCTCTGGTCCAGTACGTAGTTGCGGATCTGGCTGCCCCAGCCGATGTCGGACTTGGAAGCTTCCAGCGCATCCTTCTCGGCGTTGCGCTTCTGGATCTCCAGTTCGTACAGCTTGGCGGCCAGCATCTTCATCGCGCGATCGCGGTTGGCATGCTGGCTGCGCTCGGTCTGGCAGGCCACCACCACGCCGCTCGGGATGTGCGTGATACGCACGGCCGATTCGGTCTTGTTGACGTGCTGACCACCGGCGCCGGACGAGCGGTACACGTCGGTCTTGAGGTCGGCCGGGTTGATGTCGATGTCGATGTCGTCATCGACTTCCGGCGACACGAACACCGAGGTGAAGCTGGTGTGGCGGCGGTTGTCCGAATCGAACGGGCTCTTGCGCACCAGGCGGTGCACGCCGATCTCGGTCTTCAGCCAGCCATAGGCGTAGTCGCCTTCCACGCGGAAGGTGGCGGACTTGATGCCGGCCACTTCGCCGCCGGAGACTTCCAGCAGCTCGGTCTTCCAGCCACGCGACTCGGCCCAGCGCAGGTACATGCGCAGCAGGATTTCCGCCCAGTCCTGCGCCTCGGTGCCACCGGCGCCGGCCTGGATGTCCACGAACGCGTTGTTGGCGTCCATCTTGCCGGAGAACATGCGCTGGAATTCCAGCTTGGCCACCTTGGCCTCAAGGCCGGCCAGATCGGCGACCACGGAGTTGACGGTGTCCTCGTCGCCATCGGCGGCGGCCATGTCCAGCAGTTCGCCGGCGTCATTGAGGCCGGCCGTCAGCGAATCGATGCCGCTGACGATGGTGTCCAGGCGGGCGCGTTCGCGGCCCAGCTCCTGCGCGCGCGGCGGATCGTCCCACACGGTGGGGCTTTCCAGTTCGCGGCTTACTTCTTCGAGACGCTCACGCTTGGTGGCGTAGTCAAAGATACCCCCTAAGCGACTCGACGCGGCCCTTCAGGTCCGCGATCTGCGCAAGGATCGGATTGGTTTCGATCATGGATGGGAAATCATGGGAAAACGGCCCTCCATGGTAGCAGAGCAAGGCCCGGGCAGGAGGCCCGCGCGGCCCGCCGGCGCAAGGGGCCGCGAGGCGCCTCGCAAGAAAACGACATGGCGGCCTGCCTATACTCCGCGCTCTTCAAACGCAAGGAAGCGGTGGGATGGCGCGGTGGATGGCAGGACTCGGGCTGATGATGCTGGTGGCGGCCGCCGGCGTGACGGCGGATGAACAGACTGCGCCCTCCACGATTGCCATCGATGTGCCTCCGGCCCAGATGAACGCCATCCAGGCCGCCGACGCGATCAACAAGGCGCTGGTCAAGGTCGACCTGCCGCTGCTGCTGGAGATCTACCAGCACAACCCCGACCCCGTCGCGCACGTCGTAGCCGCCACGGCGCTGGAGCGCGTGCAGTTCAACCTGGACAAGGCCATCGAGGACGCGCGGCTCTGCGAAAAGGAGCTGATCAAACAGCGGCCCGGCATTGCCATGTACTGCGCCCGCCTCGCCAACGGTGCCCTGCGCCTGGCCCAAGGCGACAAGGCGGCGGAAGCCGAAGAGCTCGACATCGTCAGGCGCTTTACAGGCCACGCGCCCGCGAAAGTGCTGGACAGCATGACCGCTTACGTGAACGGGCGCCGTGACATCCCATCGTTTCGCCTGACCAAGCCCGACGGCAATTTCTCCATGCCGTTGCTGAAGGCGTCGTACGACCAACGCGGCGCCGTGAAACTGGAAGCGGCCAACGGCGAATCGGCGCGCATGACGCTCGATACGGGCGCCGGCGCGATGATCATGGATCAGGACACGGCCGAGCGATTGGGCGTGCGCGCCGTCGGTATCGATGGGCGGGCACGTGGCCTGTTCTCCAAGAACATACCGACCGAGCATGGCTTTCTCGAAAAGGCGCGCATCGGCGACATCACGCTGGAAAACGTGCCGGTCGACATCGTGCCCGCCTCGCGGCACCTGATCGGCATGGACGTACTTCGATGGCTTGGCGCTTTCCGTCTGACCGAGCGCGAGTTGTTCGTCTACGGCAAGGACGGCCAGCGCCCCGCCTGCAACGATCCGCTGCTGGTGTCCGCCAATGCCTGGGGCAGCAGTGTGCGCGTGGTCACCAACCTCTCCATCAACGGCACGCCGCGCATCACCCTGCTGGACAGCGGCAGCGCCTTCTACCTCAACGGCAACCAGGCGGCGATGGATGAGGTGAAGGCGATCTACAACCGCCGGATGCGTATCCGCGACCTGGGCGCCACCCACGCCGCCCGCGTCAGCCAGGCGACCGCGGAAGTGATCGTCTCGAGCCAACCGATCCAGATGACGTTCGGCGTGTTCCGCGATGCAGACCTGCCCTGGAACTACATCCTCGGCAGCGGCTCCCTCGGCGACATGGATTTCTTCTTCGACTTCGACCAGCGCCACGCCTGTGTGCTGGTGCACGACAACCTGCACTGACGTCGACCCCTTATTTCCTCCTGTAGGAGCGCACCCAGTGCGCGACCGCAGACTGTGTCATCACCGCTCCGTAGGCTTCTCGCGCACTGGGTGCGCTCCTACAGAAGAGCTTGCGAGCTTTGCGGTTGTGCCTCAACGCAGAGTTGAGGCTTCACCGCTCCGTAGGCTTTTCGCGCACAGAGTGCGCTCCTACAGTTAGCCGACGGGTATCGCGTTCAGGCCAAAGCCTGCTGATGCACCCCTCGCACGGCGCGCCCCGACGGATCGGCGGCCGCCGCGAACGTGGGGTCCCACGCCAGCGCGGCGGGTGACGAACACGCGATGGATTTGCCGCCTGGCACCGTTTCCGCGCAGGCCTGGCCCGGATAGAACTTCTCGAAGATACGGCGATACAGATACGCCTCCTTGGTGGCCGGCGTGTTGTGCGGGTAGCGCGTGGCTGCCGCCGCGAATTCGCGATCGCTCACCGCCTGTTCGGCGTGCGCTTTCAGCCCGTCGATCCATCCGTAGCCGACGCCATCGCTGAACTGCTCCTTCTGCCGCCACAGGATCTCGTCGGGCAGCGCGCCCTGGAACGCCTCGCGCAACACAGCCTTTTCGATACGCCCCTGCCCGGCCATCTTGTGCCGCGCATCCATGCCCATGGCTACATCGAGAAATTCGAGGTCGAGGAACGGCACCCGCGCCTCCACACCCCAGGCCATCATCGACTTGTTCGCGCGCAGGCAGTCGTAGCTGTGCAGCGCATCGAGCTTGCGCACGGTTTCCTCATGGAAGGCCTCGGCCGAAGGCGCCTTGTGGAAATAGAGATAGCCGCCGAAGATCTCGTCCGAACCTTCACCCGACAGCACCATCTTCACGCCCATGGCCTTGATGCGGCGCGCGAGCAGATACATCGGCGTGGAGGCGCGGATGGTGGTGACGTCGTAGGTCTCGATATGCCGGATGACCTCCGGCAGCGCATCCAGTCCTTCCCAGAAGGTGTAAACGAAGCTGTGGTGCACCGTGCCCAGCGCATCGGCGGCCACCTGGGCAGCGGCGAGATCGGGCGAGCCTTCGAGGCCGATGGCGAAGGAATGCAGGCGTGGCCACCAGGCCTCCGCCTGGTCGTTGTCTTCCACGCGTCGACGCGCGAATCGCGCAGCGCACGCGGCGACCAGCGAGGAGTCCAGGCCACCCGACAACAACACGCCATACGGCACATCGGTCATCAGCTGCCGGTGCACGGCTTGTTCGAACGCCTCGCGCAACTCGCCTGGCGCCACGTCGTGCCCCTGGGTCTGCGCGTAATCCCGCCAATCCTTCCGGTAATACCGACGCAGTTCGCCATCGGCACTGTCGTAGACATGTCCAGGGGGGAATGGCGCGACGTCGGGGCATACGCCGACAAGTGCCTTCATTTCCGAAGCGACGCACAAGCGGCCCACGCTGTCGTGTCCCCAATACAGCGGGCAGACGCCGATCGGATCACGCGCGATGACGTAGCGCCCCTTCTCACTGTCCCATAGGGCGAAGGCGAAAATGCCGTTCAGTCGCCCGACCCATTCCGCGGGCGACGACTGCTCGCGATACAGCGCGTTGATCACCTCGCAATCCGAGCCGGTGGTGAAGTCGTAAGCGCTGGTCGCACGCAATTCCCGATGGTTGTAGATCTCGCCGTTCACCGCCAGCGCCAGTTCGCCATCGCGCGAACGCAACGGCTGCGCGCCGCTGGCCGGGTCGACGATGGCGAGGCGCTCATGCACCAGGATCACGCCGGCGTCGACGAACACGCCGCTCCAGTCGGGCCCGCGATGGCGCTGGCGTTGGGAAAGCTCCAGCGCCTGCTGGCGCAAGGCGGCGAGGTCATCACCAGGCTGGAGATCGAACATGCCGAAGATCGAACACATGGGAGTAGGTTTCCTTGTTGTCTTTCGCGGAGCAGAAAAACAAAAAGGCCCGCGGTGAGCGGGCCTTTTTGCGTGTGTATGTCGAGCTTTGCTGCTTACACGCCGGCCCACCCGTCGATGCGGGTATTGTTGTTGGCGTTATTGTTGTTCAGCGCGCGCAGGTGCTCGTTCGCCACCGCGGAGGCGGCGATCATGGCGATCGTGCGGGCATGAATGGAGGTCATGGCAAGGACTTCACCATAGGCCGGGCGCGGTGGCAAGGGGGAGAAAAGGTTTCATTTGTTCCCTTCCTCATCCGTGGAATGCGCCTCGCCGATCCAGGTTGTCGCTTCGTCGAGCTCGATATTGTTGAAAAGCTTGAACTGCGCCGGCACGGCGAACCCCATGGCCAGCGCGGCGACGCGTAGCCATGGCACGTCGGTTACGAGCGCCACCCTATCCCAGCCGCTGAAATGCCGGAAGCCCAGCATGGCATCTTCCCACATCGCACCGGGATCGAAGCCCGTGAAGTCGGGCCCCACGTGGTACAGCAGGCGAAGCTTGCGGTTGAGCGCGAATGCGGCCTCGACGTCGGGAACCAGCACCCGCTCGTAGTCCTGCGCAGTCACCTGCCCGCTCGCGCGAAAACCCAGCGCACCCGGCGGCAATCCACTGATCTGCTCGATCATGTCCGGCCTCCTGATTGCGTTTGCAACCTGTATCTCAAAACGATCGTTATCGAGGCGTCACGGATCGCCACACATGGTGCGCTTTGCGCAGGCCCACACGTCGCGCTCAGTCGTCGTTCTCTTCGACCTTGCGTTTCGTACGACGCTTGCGCACACCGGCAGGCGCCGCCTCGGCCGCCGCAATCAAGCCCTGCAGGTAGGCGACACCTTCTTCCTCGGGAAAGAACGCCACGACATCGGCCACGTTGAGCGCGTAGCGATCTCGCAACGCCAGAAATTCGCGCCGGGCACTTTCCATCGGCGTTTCCCTGGCTAGCTGGCGACGCTGCGCCTGTTCCTTGTCGAGTGCGGCCAGCTCTTCCTGAAACTGACGATAGGCGTCTTTGCTGATAGTCATCGCAGCGCGTGATGGCGATGTGGGACGCGCATTGTCGCATGACGGAAACCGATAGCGCGCAGACTCGGCCATGCCGCATCGATGGTCGATGGCATGCAGCCTCGTGCACGAAAGACCAGGGACATGCGCAGTCCGTCCGTGCTGCGCATAAGTTTTGCGTTGCCCGGATCGCGCGAGGAACTTAACCGCCCCCGAACAAGCGGCTCGATACGCTGAAATCCCCGCGACAAAAATCGAGGAGCGCCTATGGATCCCACTACCGTGGATACGCCGTTTGCCAGCGAGGAGCAGTTTGCGCAGACCCTGCGCACATCCGCCGAGCCTGTCGAAGGTTATGTACTGGACCCGTGGTCCGGCCTGTACCGCGAAACCGAAGCAGCTTATCGCCATCGCCTGCAATCGTCGCAGGCCACGCCCTCCTGATTCCAGACAACCCCGCCGAGCGCGGGGTTTTCTTTGCGCGGCCAGCTAGCTCGCGTGTTCCTGGAATTGCGGCAGCCCGTCGGCAATGGTGAACCACGGGGCCTTCGATCCGACGAAGATGTGCTTGTCCGGTCGTATGGACGGCTCATCGACCAGCGTTCCCATGGCAACGTGGACGTACTCGCCGTCGCGAACCACCGAATAAAGCAGTGAGCCACACTGCCCGCAATGCACGTCATGGCCCTGCTCATCGCCAAAGCGCAGCACGTCGCCTTCGCCGTGCACCAGCGACAGCCTGCTGCGCTCGATGCCTGCGAACGGCTTGAATGCCGAACCCGTCGTGCGCCGGCACTGGGAGCAATGGCAGTTCGCCGCATAAACGAACGCATCGAGCACGGCATAGCGAACTGCGCCGCATAGGCACTGGCCGGTCAGTTGCCGCTGTTTTTCGGTAGGCATCGCTTCGCAGTCTCCTATCGCAACAGGCGCGAGACGCCTTGCGTCACTTCGTGTGGCAAAAGCGCACGCGAGCGCTCGTCTCATCGCACGCCCTTTCACACTGATGAAGGGCGGTTTCACGCCGGTCTGCCCGGCGCGTGCCTGTCTCAATACGACATACGGCCGGGTATTTCAAAGTGTTCACCGTCGATTTTCGCCCAATGGAGCGAAGCGCCGAACATGCGCAAGCGTATGACGCCGCGGGCTGCTGGCTTGCGTCAAGCCTTCGGTAAACAGGCTGTCGCGGCATCAAACACACTCCAATCACAAAAAATCGACAGATATAACCAAATTTTGATCATCGTTTAGATCGATTCGCTAGACTCACTCCCCGCCAGCGATAGCCCGGTGCGTCATTCCCGGGTGCGCGAGATCCACCCCTGCCCTGGAAGGCAGTACCGATCGGTCCGGTCCCTGTTTTCGCCGAACCCGCATCGACCATCCGCGTGGTACGTCATCGTCGCTGGTTACCCAAACGGCTCTCCGCTCTCCACCTCTTGCCTCGCGCACAGGGGAAGGGGAGGCCGTGCTACGGACGATCTTCACCAGTGCTCGGAGGAGCACGACACAACCCGATGCCACCGACTTTCAAGGTGCCATCGCCGTCATGTCGTGGCGCCAACACCTGATGCGCGCCACTCATTCCAATTCCGGGTAGGGATCGCCCACGTACGCGAAAAAAACTTATCAATGAAGAAGTTCTCCATTGCTGCAAAGAAGTTCCTTGTTCCTGTCGCTGTTTCGACCGCGCTTTATGCCGCTTCGGCACCCCTCTCGCTGAATGCCAATGCGCAGGCGGCGGCCACGATCAAGGCACCGATCTACGGTGTCACGCTCGACGACGTGTCCAACATCAACGCGATCGTCACCTCGCTCACCAAGCTGCCGTACAAGCCCACCGTCCGTGTCGTTTTCGATCCGGGCACGACGGCTGCCCAGTACTACCCCGCCCTGGTCAAGCTGCACACCGTCGCCTACGTGATGGGCGAGATCATGGATTCGTACTACTTCCCGACCGACATCAACACCTACACCGCACGCACCAAGGAACTGGTCAACGGCTTGAAGGGTACGGTCGACGTGTGGGAAGTCGCCAACGAGATCAACGGCGAATGGCTGCGTGCCAACCCGAACGGCACGGCTGCGCAGGTCAATTCCCAGGAGCAGGCCATCGGCCAGATGGTGGCGGCTGCGCACAATATCGTGAAGGCCGCGGGTGGCAAGACCGCCGTCACGCTGTATTACAACAACGACAACAAGGGCAACAACTGCTGGGAGAAGAGCGCGGACAACTGGCGCACCTGGCCGACGACCTTCCTGTCCAGCACCGTGCTGCAGAACACCGACTACGCGTTGTTCAGCTACTACCCCTACCAGGATTGCCCGGGCCTGTCGCCGAACTGGACGTCGGACTTCGCCGCGCTTGAAGCCATGTTCCCAAATGCCAAGGTCGGCTTCGGCGAGATCGGCACCTCGAGCATCAACGCACCGGTGTCGGTGCAGAACAACCTGATCACCACGTACTACCCGATGGTCAACTCGTTCAAGGATCCGAAGTTCATCGGTGGCTTCTTCTGGTGGAACTACGCCGAGCAGATGGTGCCGTACACCAAGTCGTACTTCACCACGCTGAAGAACACCATCGCCCCGCTGAAGGTCCCGCAGTAATCCTGCGTCGAGTTATCGCAAAGCCATCGAAACGCCCCGCAAGGGGCGTTTCTCTTTTTCCCCGTCGAGTCGACTAGCGCTGCAGGATCCCGCCAGCGGCGGGAAGGTAGCGCAGTTCGAAGAACACGGTGTCGCCGTCGCAAGGCGCGCGCTGCGCGAGCACGGCGCTCGCGTCCACTGGCGACAGTGCAGTCGCGGCAAAGGCCTTGTCGGTGCCGGTCTGGCGGAACAGTTCGTAGACGAAGCCCTGCGCATGCGCTTGTGCACAGCGGCCGGCAGCTGCCATGTAGAGCTGCCTGGCGCCCTGCTCCAGTCGCTGCGTTCCCGCGCCATCCTGCACCCAGGTGCGCACGCCGCTGCGCTGCACATCCTGCACGAGGTCGGCATAGCGATCAGGCGTCATGTGCCCCGCGAAGAAGGACGTCACGTAGACAGGCCTCGACGCGACGCCATCGAGCTGTCGCTGTTCTTCGACAAGATAGTCGCGCAGTTGCGTGCGGGCCTTGGGATCATTCCAGCGAACGTCGTCGATCTCCATCGGCAAATACCAGCCGGCGATCGCCCCATCGCCGAGGTCGCCAGCCCAACGCCGTGCCACTTCGACATTCCGTCGTGACAGCGCACGCAGGTAGTCGGCCATGTCCTGCCCTTTCTTCTGGTCCTGCAGGGTGAAGAAGGCGGGATCACTGCCCAGTCCCAGCACGATATGCAGGCCAGCGGCCCGTGCGTCGCGCACGCGCTGCAACAACCAGGCGTGCTCCTCCGGCGTCGCGAACGCATCGCCGTATTGCGTCCATTGCACCACCAGCGTATCGAAACCCTGCTCGCGCACCTCGGCGAACAGCTTCGGCCATTGCTCCTGCGCGACGTCCCGGTCGCGTCGCTGCGGCTGGTAGATGATCGCCGTCGTCGCCGCCGCCCACAACGGCGCCACGAGCAGCCATAGAGCGAACCAGCGCAGCGCCGATCTCACCATTGCGTCCTCACGATCAGGAAAACCACGTTGGTCTCGCGCAGGTAGCTGGTAAAGGCATGCTGCCCTTCGAGCGCCAGGCTCAGCCGATGCGGATAGGCGTCGTAATGGGTTTCACCGAACCAGATATTCCACTGCACGCCGATGCCCATGCGGCCGTCCTTTTCATAGCCCAGGCCGTGCGCACGATCGATGCCGGTGTATTGCAGGTGGAGATAGGGCTCGATCGCCTGGCCTTCGACGAGCTTGTGCTCCCAGCCCAGCGTGTAATCCAGCGTGGCAACGGTCTCTTCCGCACGAAGGTAATAGGCCAGGTCGACATAGAAGTTCTGCGTGATCCAGCTGCGACCCGGGGCATGCCAGTCATCGCTGAACTGCGTGCCGAACGCCCACGACCCGCTGGCGCGAAGCATGGTGTCGTTGTGCGTGTCGCGGTTGTTGCTGAGCGGCGTCTGCTGTTCCGCCGTCAACACGATGTTCTGCGAGCGCAGCGGCTTCCAGTGCAGGCCAACGCCGAGCATCGGCGCGTTGACCGGCCAGAAGCCGCCACTGGCGCCGCTGCCCGCGAAGACGCGCGCATAGGCCGCCAACGTGTTGATGTCGCCGCCTGTCAGGCTGGGGTCGAAGCGGTATTGCCCTTCCAGCTGCAGGTAGCTGCGGTACGACACGCCGGGCGCGGCCGCGTTGGCGGCCGACGACACCGAGTCGCCCAACGACATGTCCGCATTGAAGCGCCATTTGCGACCCAGGTCCTCGTGCAGGCGGCGCAGGTTGTAGAGCTGTTCGTCTTCGTCTTCCTGCGGATTGCCGCCCACGGGCATGCCGTCGGTCGAAGGACCCAGCTGATCGATCGCCCGTGCGGCATAGGCCTGCGCCTGCTCGTTGTCGCCGAGCTGCTGGTGCACGTACAGCAATTGCCGGGTCAGTGCGGGGTCGTCCGGGTTGGCGCGACTGGCGCTCTCGAACTGCGTGCGCGCCTTGTCCGGCTCGCCGGCCTGCAGGTAGGCGTAGCCGAGCGATGCCGCGAGCGCCCCATCATCGGGCGACAGCACGCTGGCGCGCTGCAGTGAAAGCAAGGCGGCCTGGGGTTCCCCATCCTGCGTCTGCAGCGCCGCCAACCGCTGGTAATACCGCGGATCGGGATGCAACGCGATGGCGTTTTCGAGGTCGGCCCGCGCCAACGCCGGATCGCGGGGCTCATCGGCCTGCGCAAGCAGCCACCAGTAGTTGTGATCCTTCGCACCGCCCTGCGCGGCATAGGTCGCCAGCCAGGATCGCGCGATCGCCGGCTCATCGGCAGCCATCGCCGTATTCGCGGCGGCCATCAGGTCCACCGGTTTCATGTGTGCCGCCGGCACCTGCTGCCATGCCTGCAACGCAGCGGCGTAGTCCTTCGCGCTGTATGCCTGGTACGCCAGCGCGCGGGTGACGTCGCTGTCCGGTTGGCGTCGATTGGCCTCCGCGTACGCGTACTCGGCCAGCCCGGGGCGATCGCCGCTGTAGCAATCGCCCAGTTGCCGCCACATGTCGGCCGGATAATCGGAAGAGAAGTCGGACATCACCGCGCGGATGCCATCGCAATCGTGCAGCGCGCCCAGGACGTGCACCTGGGCCATCCTCAACGGCACGCTGTCCAGCGGCCGGCGAAGCCGGTCGCGATCTTCCGAAGCAAACAGCGCCGGCTGTTCGCCCGCCAATACCGCCAGCCGGGCGAACATCGATGCCGAACCCGGGTTGCCGGCGAACGGATAGGCGGCCATCAACAAGTCTTTCGCGTCAGCCGGGGATCCGGCCTCCATCAGGCGATAGCTGAGGGGATCGAGCAGGCGATAGCCGTCCGGCTGCGCGATCAGCGCTTCGGCCTGTTGCCGCGCATCCGCGTGTCGCCCCTGCTCGAGTGCGAGCGTAAAGCGGTCTTCGCGGAAGCTGTCGGCAGGGACCTTCGCGAGCATGCGTTGCGCCGCGGCCTGATCGCCGCGCGCCATCGATTGCGGCACCACCAGCCGGGCCTGGAACATCACGTTGGCGGGATAGCGCGGAACATAGCCGGCCAGCAGCGCCGGTTGCTCGCGCCCGGTCTGCGACATCAGGTAAATCCACTGCCGCTCGTCCGCCTCCTTGTCGAATGCGGGGCGACGCGAAGCGAGGTAGCTGGCGAGTTGCTGCCGATCGCCGTTATGGGCGATGGCCTGCGCGAAGGCGAGGTCCTGCGCGGGTCCATCGAGTCCGCCACGTGACTGCAACTGGCGGGCGTCGTCCCATTGGCCGAGTTTCAGCAGCAACTGGAACCATTGCCCGCGCTCTTCCGCGCTGAGCTTGTCGTCGCGATCCAATATGCCCAGCTGCGCGACGGCGCGGCGGTCATCGCCCAGATAGATCGCGCGTTGCACCAAGGCATGGCGCAGCGCACGCCCTTCCGGGCTGCGCGCAAAGTCGGCAGACCCGAGCTCGGCCTCGGCCTTGGCAAGGTCGCCCTGCTTGAGCGCATCGAAACCGCGCTGCGATCGACAGACCGCGCCCTGGTCATACCGGCAATCCACGGCCGGCGCCGCTGCCACGCTCGCCTCCCACGCACGCACCCGCGCATCATCCGGCGTGTAACGACGTTGCGTATCCATGACTTGCCGGGCTCGCGCTTCCGATCCGGAGCGCCGGTATGCCTCGGCAAGATCGAGTGCGGTTTGCACGTCCTGCGGCGCCAGTTCACGGGCGCGCTCGAACTCCGCCACCGCCTTGGCCAGTTCGGTTGCCGCCTTGGTCTTGTCGCCCGCCTTGCCGGCGTCCCTGGCCGCATCGAGCGCGGCGTAACCCGCCTGCTGATGCGGATACACCACGAACTTCTGGTAACGGCTGACTTCGGCCGTGGAGGTCTGGGCCAGCGCATGGAGCGGCCAGGTCGGCGCCATCACGAACAGCGCCACCGCACAGCCGGCGGGCCATGGCCTTTTCATGCGGCCCTCTCCGCGGGCGTTTCCGATCGTGACGCCCGTGCGTCCTTGGCCAGCAGATTCAGCATGTTCGGCTGCAACGAGGCCTGCAGCGAAAGCGCACGCTCCAGCGTCTCCTGCGTGATCACGCCCTGCCCGACGAGAAATTCTCCCAGGGGTTGTCCGCTACGCGAATGACTCAACAGCAAGGCCCGGAAGGCGACTTCGTCGAGGTAGCCTTGAGCCACCAGGATCTCACCCAGCATCACCTGGCCCGATACATAGTGGTCCCAGAGCCTGGACCAGCGGTGGCTGCCCGCGCGTCCGCACTGCGACGCCACTTCCAGCAGCAGGCGTCGATAGGCTTCCTTGTCGCGCAGATGCGCATAGCAGCAGCGCAGCCCCACGATGACCTGCCCCTTATGCGCGAGCACATAGCGCACCCGCCGCTGCAACTGCCGTGCGATGGCCGCCAGCGACACCGGGTCGATATAGGACTCGCTGGCGAGCACCAGCGTGCCGCCTTCGGTGCGCAAGGGCAGCACGGCGTAATGCAGCGCGATGTTGGCGGGCATCGCGTCGATCAGTTCCTGCGGAATTTCCGCGAGATTCACCGACTCGCACGGCACGCCGATCTGTTCCGCCATCGGGTGAGCGAGCTGCTCGGCGGTGATCAGGCCGCCATGGATCAGCGAGCTGCCGATCTGCAGGCCATCGATGCGATGCTCCCTCGCTTCGCTCATCTGGGCCGCCGATACCACGCCGTTCGCCACCAGTATTTCGTCCAGCGAACGCTTCACGCGGTTCTCGCCACCGATGCTGGGGAAGTCGTGCGTGGTCTTGTCCCAGGCCACCCGGCGTGGATCGCCGGTCTTGATGATCTGTCGTATCGCGCGCCAGTTGGCCAGGAAGTTGACCAGATTGCCCCACAACAGGCGCGGCACCGAGAGCAGGCCCTGCTTCACGCCGTAATACCCCGACACGAACACGATGCGCTGCAGCACGCGGTTGCACATCAGCACGATGTTCGCCATCAGGATGAAGTTGAACCACGGACGGCCTTCGAAGATCGACACGAAGCGCGGCGCCTGCGGCCACGCCTGCTGGATGAGCCAGGTGGCCATCAGCTGCAGCAGGATGAGCATGGCGGCGAAGCTGACGAAGTTGTTGATCGCGCCCTTGCGATCGCGCCACAGGAAGTAATTGAGCACCGGTCCGCGCGTCCAGCCGTGGGTGCGATATCCCTGGTACACGATGCCGATGATCCAGCGCGACTTCTGCCGCACCGCGGTTTCGAGGCGATCGGGGAAATATTCGCGCACGCAGATCACGTTGCAATCGCGCGCGTTCTGGCCCAGGTGGTTGGTCTGCGGATGATGGCGCTGGTAGCGCAGCACCGGGAAGCGCACGAAGATCTCGGCCATGCCCCATTGCTTCAGGCGCAGGCCGATGTCGTAGTCCTCAGTGAGGCTCTGCACGTCGAAGGCAACGCCGTTGCCGGCTTCGATCAGCGCCAGGATGGCACGACGACTGAAGCACGTGCCCACGCCCGCGCTGGGCACCTGCCCCGCCAGCGCCTCGCGCACGGGTATGTCCTTGCCGTGCAGCTCGGCGAACTCATCCAGATAGTGCAGGCTCGTGAAGTTGTTCCACTGCCGCTCGAACGGATAGACCGGTATCTGGATGAGATCCTTGCGCTCGACCAGGAAGTTGAACAGGCGAAGCTCGAGTTCGCATACCACGTCCTCGGCGTCATGCAGGATGAAACCCTCGAACGTCACGCGTGCACGGCGCTCGAACTGCAGGATCGCATCGAGCACGTTGTTGAGGCAGTCCGCCTTGCTGGTGGGTCCCGGGCGCGCGCAGACGACCTTGTGCACGTTGGGAAAGCGCGCGCACACCTCGTCCACATCGCGCTGCGTGTCCGGATCGTTCGGATAGGTCCCGACGAAGATGTGGTAGTTCTCGTAATCCAGCGTGGTGGCCGCCAGCTCGGCCATGTGGCCGATGACGCCCGTCTCGTGCCAGGCCGGCACCATGATCGCCAGGGGCCGCTCGGCCGGCCGATACAGATCGTAGTAGCAGGCGCGCCGCTGCTTGCTGTAGATGAAAAGCGACTTCCACAACCGGCGCACCCAGAAGACGGTGTCGATGAAGAAGTCATCCAGGCCGCTGACGAGCATCAGCACCGCGATCACGCTGACGACGATGCTCAGGCCGTAGAGGTAAACCGAGAATGCATCCAGCAGCCACATGGCGACTCTCCATCGATCAGACTGCTTTGCGCTGGCGTTCGTCGCCAATCAGCGCGTCGTGGAGAAAGTCGACGATGCGATCGCACGCATGCCCGTCGCCGAATGGGTTGCCGGCATGTGCCATCGCCTCGTACGCCACCGGATCGTCCCATAACCGCTCCACCTGGCTGACGATCGATGCGCGCCGCGTGCCCGCCAGGCGTGCACAACCGGCTTCGATCGCTTCGGGCCGCTCGGTTTCCGTGCGCAGCACCAGCAAGGGCACGCCGAAGGTGGGCGCCTCTTCCTGCAGGCCGCCGGAATCGGTCAGCACCAGCCACGCATCCATCAACGCCTGCTGCATTTCCAGGTAGTCGAACGGCGGCGTCAGGCGCACGTTGCCCAAGCCGCCGAGGATGGCGTGCACCGGCTTGCTCACCACCGGATTGAGGTGCACCGGAAACAGCACCTCCAGTTCCGGATGGTGCGTGGCAATGTCGGCGACGGCGTAGCAGATCTCGCGCAGATCGGCGCCCCAGTTTTCACGCCGGTGCGAGGTCACCAGCAGATGGCCCTTGCCTTGCGCGCGGCGGCTGAGGCGATGGCGCTGCGTGGTCCAATGCTGTGCGTCGATCACGGTGTTGCCGGTGACGACGATCCGGTCTTCCGGAATGGCCTCGACGCTGAGCGCGGACGCCGCACGATCGGTCGGCGCCAGGTGGAAGCGCGTGATGCGGCTCACCATCTGGCGCAACCCTTCCTCCGGAAACGGCCGATCCAGGTCGTACGTGCGCAGGCCGGCTTCCACGTGCGCGACGGGCACGCGATGGTAGAAGCCGGTAAGCGCGCCCAGGAACGTGCTTTCCGTATCGCCCTGCACCACCACCAGCGACCAGGATGCGTTCGTCATCACGCCGTCGAGCAGCGAGCGGCAGCGCACGCTGAACTCCGCCAGGCCATCGCCACCGCGATCGAGCACGATGTCGGGAGAGATGTCGAAACAATCGAGCATCTGGCGCGCCATCTCCCCGTGCTGACCGGTATGTAGCCAGCTTGGGTGCGCCCAGCCGCAGGCGTTGAGGGAGTGATAGAGGGGCGCCAGCTTGATGATTTCCGGGCGCGTGCCGCAGACGATCAGGATGTCCAACATGAGCTTCCCCGCGTGGTCTCGACGGTTCTGCTACCCGGGCATCCCTTCCCTAACCCAGGGCAGACAGGGCCCTGGTCGCGGGCGCTCCCTGGCGTCGACCGCGGTCAATCAAGCATCAGTGGCAAATCTCCATCCAATGTCCTGTTTTGAGACATCGATGTTAATTTTCGAGAAATTTATGACACATATCGTGCCAATTAGCACTTGACTAGAAGGCATATTTCGACAAGCGGAATATCTTCGCAACGATCGGCCAGCGTAAGCTCCTCGACGGAAAGCGAGGCTTCCCCACTGCGGGATCAGGGGCCTGGGCAATCGGGATGTGAATCGCGTTCTCGGCCATGCGCGTGTGTCCAACGACCGCGCATCGATTCCGTCCCACAGCGAGGATTTGCCATGACCAGGTTCGCGCCTTTTGCGCCGCGCGCACTCGGGTCCCTCGTGGTCAGCGCCATGCTGACGTTTGCCGCGATTTCAGACCCGACATCCACAGCCAACGCAAGCCCATCGCCTGCTCCGGAGCAAATGCTCGATGCCAGGCAACTTCCTGCACCACCACCGCCACCGAGCGCGGCGCTTCCGACAAAGAAAGCGACAACCGCTTCCTTGGCAACCCGACCCTCCACGACAGCAGGCACCAGGACGGTTTCGTCCAACGTGCAGCTACTCGCCGCAGCGACTACCGCGACCAATTCGTTTGCCGGCGCGCCGGGCTCCAACGCGAACCAGAACACGCTGGTTCTCTATGACAGCACCGGCCAATGGGGTTGGCTTGGCGAGGATTACGGCATCATGGCCGCCAACCTGGTGAGCCACGGCAGCAAGTACACCGTACACGCGGCGGTCAACTACGTTGCCGGCGAGATCAACAGCTATACCGGCCTCGTCTATGTCGGCTCGACCTATGACGAACCGCTTCCCACGGCGTTGCTCGATGACGTGCTGGCCACCACCAAGCCCGTGCTGTGGATGGGCGACAACATCTGGCAGCTTTCCGCGCGCGCGACGAACTTCGCCACGCAGTACGGCTTCACGCCGATGTTCTTCGATTTCACCAACACACTGACGGTGACTTACAAGGGCGTGGCACTGCAGCGCAATGCGGCGGCCGTACCGTCGGGCCTCCTGCAGACCGTCATCAACGACACCACCAGGGCGCAGGCGATTGCCGTCGCCACCAACGATACCGGCGGTACGGTGAACTGGGCGACGAAGGGCGCCAACCTCACCTACATCGGCGAGGTTCCCTTCAGCTATACCGGCCCCAACGATCGCTATCTCGCTGCGATCGATCTGCTTGGCACGGTATCCAACCCCACCATGCTGGCACGCAAGCGGGCACTGGTACGCATCGAAGACGTGAGCGCGGACGATAGTCCCACGCAGCTGCGTGCCATTGCCGACTATCTCTACAGCAAGAACGTGCCCTTCACCGTCGCGGTGATTCCGTTCTACGTCGATCCGAACGGCTATTACAACAACGGCGTGCCCGTGGCATTGCATCTGCGCCAGGTGACCGGCGTGGTCAACGCCCTGAAGTACATGCAATCCAGGGGTGGAACGCTGATCATGCACGGCTACACGCACCAGTATTCCAACATCGCCAACCCCTACAGCGGCGTCAGCGCCGACGACTTCGAGTTCTATCGCGCACACATCAGCTCGACCAACTATGTGGTCTATGACACGCCCGTCGCCGAAGATTCCATGTCATGGACGCAGGGCCGCATCCAGAAGGGCTTGCTCGAATTCTCCAACGCGGGCTTCCAGGCGCCGACCATCTTCGAACCGCCGCATTACGCCGCATCGGCCATCGACTACCAGGTGTTCAACGCCTCGTTTACCGCACGCTACGACCGCGGCCTTTATGCCACCGGATGGTGCCCCAACGGTGTCTGCGGCACGGGAACGCCGAACTACACGCAGATCTACGGCCAGTTCTTCCCTTACCTGGTGCGCGACATCTACGGCACCGTGGTCATTCCGGAGCAACTCGGCAATGTCGAACTGACGACGTTCAACAACAACCCGCCGCGTTTCCCGGCCGATATCCTGTTGAGCGCCCAGAACAATACGGTGATCAAGGACAGCGTGATGAGCTTCTTCTTCCATCCCTACCTCGATATCAATTACCTGAAGCAGATCGTGCAGGGACTGCAATCCATGGGCTATACCTTCGTGCCTGCCAACACCGTCAAGCAGGGCTGATCCATACGACCGCCGGTCGCCGGGAGGGCGACCGGCCATGTGGCATGCAAGGCATTGCACTTCGCCACTCCCCCAAGACACGCCTCTTTCAACAGCACTTCCTGCCTAAACCGCTCAAGGGGCAAGGCCCAAGCCGGAAGCAACCACCAGCCATCGCGCTGGTGCAACCTGCCGGAGCGGCCGTATCTCCTGACGAAACGGGAAGGAAAGTGTTCATGTCCCCTCCCTTCTCCATGAACCTCCCGGTGCTGCGCTCGGGGCACCCGGGCACGTTCGTCCATATCGAGGGTGACCGATCGCCGACCGGCATCTGCAGTCTCGCCGTCACCGAAAGCGGCCGCTGCTACATATGCGCGGCGAAGGATTTCTTCGACGCACTCAAGGCCATCCGCCTCATCCTCGAGGCACGCGACATCCAGGTGCTCTGCAACGGTTCGAGGGAAGACGTGTGGCCTTCACCCGGGTCGCGACGAACGGATGCCGGCCTGGTGGCCTACGTCTGCAGGCCGGGCAAGTTCGCCACCGAAGCCGTACAGATCTTCGAGGACGCCAGCGAGTCCTCGCACGTTTCCGTTTCCAGGCAGGAAGCCTATGCGAGGCGGTGGCAGGCATCGGTCGGCCGGTAACCGCCGCGCATCACGCCGCCGCCTCGGCCTGCCCCATGCTGGTCAATCGAGAGGAATGGCCTCTGGCTCGGCCTTCAGCCTGGGCGCCCGATATCGGGCCACCAACCAACGCCCCATCCGGTTGAACGGAAGCTCCACGCCGCGATGCATGATGGCCGCAAGCACGACGGTGGCGGGAATGCCCAGCAGCGCCGATGCGATGTCACCGAGCGAGGGCATCAGCGCCGTGATGATTTCACGTACCGGCACGTGGATCAGGTAAAGCGGATAACTGATGCGGCCGAGCGCGCACAGCACCGGCTGCTTGATGTCCAGGCGCATGAAGACGATGAAGAGCCCGACGCCCACCGCATAGCCCAGCATGAATCGCAAAGGCGTTTCGCCGAACCCCCAGTCCTTGCGATAGGCGAGATAAAAGCATCCCAGCATGATCGCGCAGACACTCGACAGGATGTACCTCAGCTGCCTGCCCGACAGGAACCCGGCATGCCGGTGGTGATAGAACACGAAGCTCGCGAACATCACGACCAGGCTGAAAGCCGGCGCGACCGGCGTTTTCAATGAAAGCACGGCACGCGGAACGGCCATCAGGATAGACAGCGCACACAAGCCGAACAGGCACCACAGGCTCGCACGCGGATCAGCGATCCGCCCCGTCACCATCAGGACGGCGATGAGCACATAGAAAAGGATCTCGATCTGCAGCGTCCAGTAGACCCCGACCACGTCATGCACGCCCATGAACCGCTGCGCCATCGTGATGTTCGCCAACAGGTCGCCAAGAGCGACGGGAACCGCGAAGACCGCGAGGATCAGTGACAGCCAATAGGCCGGATAGAGCCGGAACGCACGAGTGATCGCGAACTGAAACACGCTCGTGCGCGAATGCAGCACCGACCACGGAATGATGTATCCGCTGATGCAGAAGAACGCAACGACACCCATCGTCCCGGGATCGATGTGCGCCGCGAAAGGCCCGAGGTCTGCAATCCTGAAGTAGTGCCGGATGAGAACAAGGATCGCCGCGGCCCCGCGCAACGCATCCATCCATTCAAATCGACGTTCCTTCGTACAGGTCATCACCCTGCGTCTTGTGAATCGCGGCTCGACGGATTCTCTTCACCGACAGATGAACGTAAGGTCACCAAGGTGCATGCGACAGGTGATGGATGATGCGCGAGCACATCGATCAACGCGACCACACAGGCACGCATCGCGAAGACACACACCCCATCCATGCAACGCCTCCACGAAACGCACAGCCACCCGCCCCTCTTATGCCGGCCACTCTTATGTAGGAGCCCACCCAGTGGGCGACCGCACCCCGTCAACATCACCCCGGTATCCACTGTCGCGAATACCTACTTCTCGCCACGAAAACGCTGCGGATGAGCAACAGAAGGAAACCACGATCAACGCGCCCGTCTTGATGACCAAACCCGGGAATCGCCCTGACATCCCACCAGCAGCCGCCGTCATGCCCACCCTCGCCCAGACGGACACTCATCTCGCCCAACCCTGACAGACGATGCCCACCCTGCTTGTTAGGGTCAGGCCGTCATTCGCGCTGTCTTTTCGCAGGGCCTCGCGAATGACCATGACCACAGTCATGAGGCGCGGGCCGTGAGTGCGCCAACACCCACGACCCGCTAACCATCACCAACTACACGGAAGTTGATCATGGCTACCCACGATCATACGGGACGCATTCGCTCGTCCGTTCTCCCTGACGGCACCCTCACTCCTCCCATTGGCGACGTACCACACCCATGTGCGGCGTGGCCCGAAACGCTTCGTTCCTGCACGCGCGGTGACATCGCCCTGGCGGTGCTCGCCCTCGCGCGATTGCGTCATGACAGCGAGCAATGCTGCAAGGCGCAGGCGCGGGGATTCCCCGGCAGGCCGCTGGAATGGCCGCTTTCCAAGGCTGCCACGGCCAGCCTGGGCACGGCCATCCGCTGCCTCCAGCAGTACGCTCGCCTGCTCGGCCACGAGCTCCGAGTGAACACGCCACGCGTCCGATGATCGCCATCGCGGCGCATCGGCCGACACGGCGATGCGCCGCATCTGGCGATCACTGACATAGCCACCAGGCATTCACCGACACGAGCGGCTGCAAGCGCCCGCCCGCTCTACAGTCGTGCCTGACAAGGAAACGAAGCCATGGACCTGATCCAGCTCACCCCACGCATGGACGTGGACCCTTCAGTGCACCTGCGCTCCCCCGGCGAAGTGCTGCTGCTCGACTACATGCTCCCGGCTACCATCAACCCCTCGCAACTTGCCCGCCGCACCGGCATCCGGGCCTTGCATCTCAGGGAAATCCTCACCGACGCACGACCCATGACTCCCCGCCACGCGATACGCCTCGCCCTTGTGCTGGACACATCCCCGCTCTATTGGCTGGTGCTGCAGGCGCGCCACGACCTGGCCCGCGAGGCGCAACGCGACGCCACGCTCAGTGGCTGGATGTGAGCGCCCGGCAACAGTGCGGCGCTAGCAATAAAGGCAAAATGTGTTATCAGGAAAACTTTCATTCCCTCATCGACTAGCCGCTCAAGGCGCCAGCCGATGGCATGCCCCGATACCTAGCCAAGACTCGTAAGGAAACCCCTGTGACGACCAAGAAGTTCGCCATCCTCGCCTCCGCCCTGCTCGCCGGCTGCGCCAGCTCGGGCACGAAAGTGGATCCCCGCGTCGTCAGCACGTTCCAGCCCGGCATAACGACCATCGCCCAGGTAGAAGCCCAGCTCGGCAAGCCGAACGCATCGACCCGCCTCCCCGACGGCAGCATCCAGATCGTCTACGCCTACACGCACAAGCAAGGCAGCGGCAGCTGGATCCCCTTCGTCGGCGCCTTCCGCGGCCACGCCGACGCAAACACCGTGACCGAGTCCCTCACGTTCGATCAGACCGGGTTGTTCGTCCAGGCCGCGTCATCAACTACGCAGGCTCAGCCGGACACGCTGTCCAGCAAGTGAGCGAAAGCGAGACCCGGCCCGCGAAGGCCGCCATCCGGGAAAACATGGCCAGGGTCAAACTCCGCTTTTCAGGTCACCCCATCGGCGCCGAGGTGATCACTCTAGATCGCGACGACAACGCCGTGCTGGTAGCCGAATAGAGGCACTCCGCTGGAGTGCTAGGAAGCGCGACTTACGAAGCCAACGAGAATCACCGATCTTGCGTGGATCGTCCGCCGCAATGGAATCTCGCACTTGGAGATCATGCTCGAAGATATGAAGGTTCGGCCGGCCGCCAGCTACATCCAATGGAAGAAAGGCATGAATCATCATCTTGAACGATGGGTTGCCTCACGCTGGAAGCGGACGATTCCCGATTGAGGCGTCGAAGATCCACGCGGGCGCACAAGTCGCTAGACTTGGCGCGGAGAAAACACCGGCTAGCGACAGGCCTAGGTCGGGAGTTTCGCAAAAGCTCTGA
Organism: Dyella jiangningensis; assembly: GCF_003264855.1. Lineage (NCBI taxonomy): Bacteria > Pseudomonadati > Pseudomonadota > Gammaproteobacteria > Lysobacterales > Rhodanobacteraceae > Dyella > Dyella jiangningensis. The sequence continues at coordinate 119,796 of NZ_NFZS01000003.1, forward strand.
TCACTATATGCGACGACCTCGCGAAGTGACGAAACTCACGTTTTTGAGCACTCACACCTAGCCATGCGAGCTATCACTTCTTTCTAGATTGCTCGACCTTCAAGCGTCCTGCACGGTGACAATGCTCACTCCATCGACGAGCACTCACCAAGGGGATTCCATGAACAGTCGTGTCAAGACCATGTCTCTCGGATTTCTGGCGGCTTCCTTCGCCTTCACAACACAGATCGCTTCGGCGCAGACGGTGGTCGGGCCTGTCACCATCAAAGGAATTACGACGGGGTGGGGGGGGGACTTTTTCGGTGTTTCTACAGGCACCACGGCAGCCAATCCCGCGAATTGCCCGACAGCAGACACCTACTCATCGAGCAGTGTCGAATCAGGATATCGAACCTACCTCGCCGCAGCCCTCACCGCTCTTTCAAACGGGCAGAGCGTGACCATCGTTGTAGACAATGTCAGCTGCTCAAATAATCGGCCGAAACTCATCGGCCTGAACATAAGCGCCTAGTCCAGACGCCCGAAACCTAAGCGTCTGCATGTGAGCGTGACGCTAGGTCGGCGTGATCCGAGCAATGCGTGAATGCTGCAATTTGGGCAGCCCCGCCTCGCGTTCGAACGATTGAGGAGACGACATGCGATTCCGATCAATTCTGGCAGGATTCCTGCTGGTATTGCCCTACGCGGTTTCAGCGCAAGCGACGCAAAAGTACTTCGGCTATTTCTACAACGACGTTTCAGCGGCGACTGTCAATAATCAAGATAGTCCGCAGACCGCTCTCAGCGAAAACTACGGTCATATCACGCTCAATCATATCGATGACTGGGGTGGTGCCACCGATGCAACTGGCTTGTCTGAATCCAATAGAAAATTGTTTAAGGGCCTAGCTGAGGCAAAATCGCTTGGCGTCAAAGCCATGATTACAGCGGCGCCTTTTGTGTTTCTTTACACCGGCGATCTTCAGCACACGGGTGTATGGGTCAATGACCCGAACGCGGCGAAAAAATGGTCAGCGCTAGTAGATCAACTTGTGAGCAATGGCTACTTGGTTCCAGGAAATCCCCCACTAAGCACCGTTGCTGCAATCTATGTTGTTGATGAGCCAAGTGGGTCTGGCTTGGCAGATCAGAACAATCAGCCCAATCCAGCTCTTGCCAACGCCATTTCGGCGATCAGAGGCGATGTGCGTACTACATCGATTCCACTTGCTTCAATCATGGCTGATACGGCAAGACAATCGTTCAACGACATACAGGCAGGCATCAAGTTATTTGACTGGGTAGGCTTTGATAACTATTCGCTATCCCAATCTGCCTGGGACGGTACGTACAACAATTTGCGCAGTAAGTTATCCGTCAATCAAAGAACAATCCTCGTGCCGCTTGCAGATAGTTGTGATGGCTCGTCGCCCCAAGATCCAGACTTGTTTTTCACGAAAAGTCAGTCGAGCGAAGTTGCGCTACTCATGCCTTTCCATTGGTGGTCAAGGACTGGCTGCTTTGGCGTTAGGGACATTCCGTCTATAAGAAGTAAGTACGAAGAGATCGGACTGGCCTTTAAAGAGTCTACGAATCCCGTCATTGGAGCCATTGATAAGCCTAGGGGGGCATTAATTACAGGCTGGGCATGCAACAGCGGAATTTCGACATCCATCAGCGTAGACCTATATGTAGGAGGCCTTGCAGGTGGAGGTGGCGTTGCAGTTGGACGCTACCCGGCAAATCTGGCAAGCGACCCATCCGTCTCAACCTCATGCCAAGTAGGCAGTAGCGCCTTCAACTTCAAAATTGTTGTTCCGGCCAATATTCGCCACCAATATCGAGGACAGCCCTTCTACGTGTACGGGATATCAGGTTTCGGCGGTGACAACCCAACGCTGACGAATGCGGGCATGTACAACATACAGAACCCGAACTCAGGTCCTGTGGTAACCGAGCTTTTTGACGATTAAGCGATTATCTTCGGTGGAAAACCCGTAGCTTCTCTGTGACACGGAAGCTACGTGCGACGCCCCCGCTTTGAGTAGCGGGTCCGTTTGGAGTCCGGAGTTACTTTAACTGCTTGGCGTAGGCGGCGGGTGTCAGTCCGACCAACGCCTTCTTCGGCCGCTCCTCGTTGTATTCGCGTCGCCAGCGTTCGATCTCGGTGCGGGCGTGCAGCAGGCTCGTGAACCAGTGCTCGTTAAGGCATTCGTCGCGGAGACGGCCGTTGAACGATTCGATGTACGCGTTCTGGTTCGGCTTGCCCGGCTCGATCAGACGTAATTGCACGCCGCGTTCGTGCGCCCAGGCGACCATTGCCTTGCCGCAAAACTCCTTGCCGTTGTCGGTGCGGATCGTCTTGGGCAGGCCGCGACTGTGCGCCAGGCGGTCCAGCACGCGCGTCACGCCCGTGCCGGAGATCGCTCGCTCGACTTCGATGCCCACCGATTCATGCGTGGCGTCATCGACTACCGTCAGGCACTTGAGTACGCGAGCTTCGGCGGTTCGGTCGAACACGAAATCCATCGACCACACCTCGTTGGCAGTCGACGGACGCAACAACGGTTGCCGATCCGATACCGGCACCTTCTTGCGCTTGCGTCGACGCACCTGCAGCCGCTCTTCCTGATACAGCCGCTCCACGCGCTTGTAATTCACGGGTGCGCCTTCCTGCCGAAGCTTCAGATGGATCAAGCCCACGCCGTAGCGCTTATGCCGCTGCGCTAGCGCCACGATGCATTGCCGAAGGTCCACGTTGTGGTCCGGACGCGGCGCGTAGCGATAGGCGCTGGCGCTCATGCCCACGATACGTAACGAGCGCCGCTCGCTCAGTCCATGATCGATCATCTGGCGCACCAACGAGCGTCGGGCCGGTGCGCCTACGGTTTTTTCGCAGGACGTCCTTAATCACCTCGTTCTCAAGCATCTGCTCGGCCAGCAGCTTCTTCAGCCGCGTGTTCTCCGTCTCCAGCTCCTTCAGGCGCTTGGCGTCCGGCACGCTCATGCCGCCGAACTTGCTGCGCCACAGCTAATAGGAGGCTTCGCTGAAACCGTGCTGACGACACAGCTCCTTGATCGGCAGGCCGGCATCCGCCTCACGCAGAAAGCCAATGATCTGTTCTTCGGAAAAGCGCTTCTTCACGTCCAATCTCCATCGGTTGAGGGATTGGACTCCAAATTGCCGTGCTACTCAAAATCGGGGGGACGTCGCCCCCCCCAAGAATCCACGCGCTTTCAAGGGACGGCATGGGACGATTCTGGACAATCAGGCATAAAAAAGCCCGCCTATTGGCGGGCTTTTTTATTGTTTCCGGACAGTAGCAACGTCCCGAAATCTACATATGGTGCCCAAGGGGGGACTCGAACCCCCACGCCTCTCGGCGCTACCACCTCAAGGTAGTGCGTCTACCAATTCCGCCACCTGGGCAGGTGTCTTGCTTAGTTCTTCTTCGGTTCCGTCGCGGGCGGCACATCGCTGGCGGCCTTGGCCGGAGCGGTGGCTGCCGGGACGTCACCCTGGCCTGCCGGCTCCGTGGCCTGCGGGATTTCCGCGTTGGCCGGAGCGGCGGGCTGCGCATTCTGCGTTGCGGCCGGCTTGTTGGCAAGACCGGACATCACGCCGAGATCGCTACCGTTGGAACTCTGCGGTGCACCGTGATGGCCGAGGTAGATACCCATGCCAAGGCTGAGCGCAAAGAACAGTGCGGCGAGCACACCCGTGGTGCGGGTGAGGAAGCTCGACGAGCCGCGCGCACCGAACACGGTGGCGGAAGCACCGCCGCCGAAACCGGAGCCCGCGTCCGCGCCGGCGCCGCGCTGCATGAGGATCAGCACGATCATCGCCGCGGCGATCAAGATGTAGAAGACGCTGAAGATGACGAACATGGTTCTCTAAAGAGTCCGTAGCGCTTAGTGCGCCGCAGCGCAGATTCCCAGGAAATCGGCAGCCGCCAGCGAGGCGCCCCCGATCAATCCTCCATCCACGTCCGACTGCGCGAACAAGTCCGCAGCATTCGCCGCTTTGACACTGCCGCCATAAAGCAGCCGGGTCAGACGGGCAATCATAGCATCTTCTTTTTCGAGTTGGCTACGGATGAATGCATGCACATGCTGTGCCTGCTCCGGCGTGGCGGTGCGGCCGGTGCCAATGGCCCAGATCGGCTCATAGGCAATGACGGCGGTATCGAAGCTGGCGATGCCGTTGTGCTCGATCACGGCCTTGAGCTGGCGGGCCACGACCGCTTCGGTGAGATTGGCGTCGCGCTCCGCCAACGTCTCGCCCACGCAGAGGATCGGGGTGAGCCCGCCGGCGCGTGCCGCGGCAAACTTGTGCGCGACCTTCTTGTCGGTCTCGTGATGGTATTGGCGGCGCTCGGAATGGCCCACGATGGCCCATTGCGCGCCCACGTCGGCCAGCATCGCGGCCGACACTTCGCCGGTATAGGCGCCCTGCCCGTCGTGTTCGCTCACATCCTGCGCGCCGAAGCCCAGGCCGGAACCGGCATGCTGGATGGCCAGTTCGCCCAGGTACGGGAATGGCGGAAACACGGCCACGTCGATGGCGGACGGCAGCGCAGCAACGATATCGCCGACCAGGGCGGTGGCCATGCTGCGGCTACCATGCATCTTCCAGTTGCCCGCCACGAGCTTCTTGCGCATATCGCTATTCCGTTGCGTGTAAACCCGAAAGCATAGCGATCGACCTTGCCATCGGCAATGCCAGCATCGACAACCCATTGCCTGCAGGGCAAAAATCCACCAAACCACAAGGAGACCAGTTGATGCCGCCAGCCCGCCCACTCACGCTAGTCACTGGCGCTTCCGCCGGCATCGGCGCCGCCTTTGCCCGCGACCTGGCGGCGCGTGGCCACGATCTCATACTGACGGCCCGGCGTGCGGACCGCCTGGAATCGCTGGCCGATGAGCTGCGGACCCGGCACGGCTCGACGGTGACCGTGCTTCCCGCCGACCTGGCGGACCCGCAGGCGGTCAAGGCGCTATGCGAAGCGATCGCGCAACGTGGTCTGGCGGTGGACTGGCTGATCAACAACGCCGGCTACGGCGTGCCGGGGACCTTCGAGGCGAACGACTGGGCCACCCACGAGGCCTTCATCCGCGTGCTGATGACGGCGCCGGCCGAATTGGCCTGGCGCCTGTTGCCCGGCATGCGGCAACGCGGTTATGGCCGCATCATCAACGTGGCCTCGCTGGCTGGCCATGTACCGGGATCCGCCGGACACACGCTTTACGCGGCAAGCAAGGCCTACCTGATCAAGTTCTCGCAATCGCTCGCGTTGGAGAACCGGCACGTGGGTGTGCATGTCAGTGCGCTGTGCCCGGGCTTCACATGGTCGGAATTCCACGACGTGACCGGTACGCGCGAACTGATGAACAAACTGCCGAGGTTCATGTGGCAGACCGCCGAGGCCGTGGTGCGCGAAGGCTACGATGCCGTCGAGCGCGGCGAGATCGTGCACGTGACGGGCGGCGTCAATCGCTTCATCAAGGCGCTGACCAAGTTGCTGCCCGATCGACTGGCGCTCTGGCTGTCAGCACGCGAGTCGAAGCGATACCGCGCGCTGGAAGCGAATTAATTGGCCGCGCCGTGGCGCGAGCAATGCAACGTATCGCCGATGACGAAGGCTCCTTGCTTCTCCACTTCCCAATCAATGCGGAGGCCGTCATGGCCTTCGCGTACATAGGTGAAGCGCTGGGCCGGCTTGACGTCCGCCGCTGAGCTCCAGACCAGTCGTTCGTCCTTCCAGCCTGCCGAGGAGAACAGGCGCGCACCGCCGAAGCTGTCGAGGATGGTTGCGTTGTAGCGCTGGTTCTTGGCGTCGAAACCCCAGGCTTCGAGTGCGTGATAGAGCGCGGGCGCCGACGTGTCGTCGTGGTGTTTGACGAGGGCCTTGCCATCGAGGTCGAGTGCGAAGCGCACGTTGGAATCGATCGTCTTGCCGCTGGCGGGGAATACGCCGTGGCATGTCCACGTTCCCTGCAGGTCGGCGAAGTCGCGGAAGGCGGCGTCGATGGGCGAGGCCATGGCGCTGCCGCTGAGTAGGCCGACTAGACACGCGAAAGGCGCGAGACGCATGGGGGAGCTCTCCTTGGCGGAGAGTTGAGGGTAATGGCGAGTTCAGCGCTGCGGATCGACCACAAGTCATGCGTGGTCGAGGTACAGCGAAGCGTTGAGGCTAGATTGGCCCCTCACCCTGACCCTCTCCCCCGGAAGGGGAAAGGGAGAAGGCGGCGGTATCCCAAAGGCTCCCTCATTACACGACGAAGTTGCCTTAAGTCCTCTTCGCTAGGACGCGTTTTGCGGTGTAGCCGCTCCGCTCGAGGTAGTAACGAGCGCACCAAGACTGGCCTCAGTCTTCCGACGCTTCTATCCCACGTACTGCTACGAGCCTTGGCTCTGAAGGCCGTTTTCTTTGGGTTACTTTTCTTTGACTCCGGGCGTTCCGCCCTCCGCCCTTCGGGCCGGCTTCGCCGTTCGCACGCAAAAAGCGCGTGCGTGGGCCAGCAAAAGAAAAGTGACTCGGCGGCCGGCAGGCCGTCGAAACGCCCGCTGCGTAAGCGGCAATCTAGCGAAAGCACGGCAACCGAAGGCGACACCTGCTCTCAACACAACAACAACCATCCAGACCGGGGCGAAAGGCTGTCGCGCACAGGGTGCACTCCTACAGACAGAGCGGTGGGGCGTTGAACTGAGGCGGGGTCAATCGCGCACTGGGTGCGCTCCTACAGGTAGAGCGGTGGGGGCGTTGAACTGAGGCGGGGCCAATCGCGCACTGGGTGCGCTCCTACAAAAGGGCAGGAAAGCGAAGCGGCTAGGGAATATGCGAAGCGCAAAAGCAACTTGCCCTCTCCGTGAAGCACAGAGAGGGCAAGGAAACACAGAGAGGCAAGCGAGCGATCGGATCAGATCAGCTTGATTTCGCGCAGGCGCTGCAGCAGGTACTCGTGCGACGTGATGCTGGTGTCGTAACGGCTCGGGTTGTCGGCCGTGATCGTCTGCGGCAGCGGATCAAGCACTACGTCCGGGTTCGGATGCAGGAAGTACGGCACCGAGTAACGCGGCTTGCGGGCGTTGTCGTTCTGCGGGTTCACCACGCGGTGCGAGGTGGACGGGTACACGTGGTTGGTCAGGCGCTGCAGCATGTCGCCGATGTTCACCACGATGGCGTCGCCCTCGGTGGTGATGGGCAGCCACTCGCCTTCGCGCGTGAGCACTTCCAGGCCTTCCGCGCTGGCGCCGACCAGCAGCGTGATGAAGTTGATGTCTTCATGCGCGCCGGCGCGGACGTTGGGGATGTTGTCTTCGGTGATCGGCGGGTAGTGGATCGGGCGCAGGATGGAGTTGCCCTGGTCGATCTTGTCGTCGAAGAAGTGCTCGGGCAGGTCGATGTGCAGGGCCAGCGCGCGCAGCACGCGCGAGCCGAGCTGGTCCAATGCCTCGAACAGGCCGTAGCCATTCTGCTTGAAGTTCGAGATTTCTTCCGGCCAGATGTTCGGCGGCATGACATCCGCGAACTTCGAGTCGCGGGAAATCTCGCGACCGATATGCCAGAACTCCTTGAGGTCGGCGTGCTTGCTGTCCTTCGCCGTTTCCACCTTGTACGGCGTGTAGCCGCGCGCGCCACCGGAGCCGGCGATGTGGTACTTCATCTTGGTTTCGGTCGGCAGCGCGAAGAAACGCTGGAAGGCGTCGTAGGCGCCGTCGATCAGTTCGCGCGGAATGCCGTGGCCGCTGATGCAGCAGAAGCCGAACTCGCGATAGGCGTTGCCCAGTTCGGAGACGAAAGCGGCGCGGTCGGTGTCGTATCGACGGATGTCGAGGGTTGGAACTTTCTTCATGGCTAGTCCACAGGGAGTGCGTGCGGTCCATTTGGAGGCTGCTCAACATCTCCGTGTAGCCTGCGCTGGGCCAGAAGCCCAACCCGCAAGCCGGCGCGGGCTGCATGGAGATGTCGAACAGACTCTTTAATCCGCCACCGCAGGGGCGGGGCACGTCGGGCCAATCCTTGGCGACCTGGGTGTAGAGCTCAGCTCTTACAGGCTCACGAGCGTTCAGCCGCGGATTTTACGACATCGGCCAGCCTTTCGGCCAACTGTCGGACTTCGCCCTCGTCCGCGGCTTCGACCGTGACACGGACCACCGGCTCGGTGCCCGAGGCGCGCAGCACGACGCGGCCCCGACCGGCCAGGGCCAGCTCGATCTCGGCCAGCGCCTCGCGCACCGCGTTGCCGTCCAACGCCTCGCGGGCGCCGTCGGCGCGGACGTTGATCATGGTCTGCGGCATCTTCTGCATGCCCTGGCGCGCCTCGGTCAGGCTCTGGCCGGTCTGCTTCAACGCCTCCAGCACGGCCAGCGCGGCCACGATGCCGTCGCCCGTGGTGGCGCGATCCAGGCAAAGGATGTGGCCGGAGGTCTCGCCGCCGAGGTTGCCGTTGTGCTGCTTGAGCTGCTGCAGCACGTAGCGGTCGCCGACGTTCGCGCGGATCAGCGGCACATCCAGCTTCGACAGCGCCAGCTGCAGGCCGTAGTTGCTCATCAGGGTGCCGACCACCGGGCCTTCGAGCTGGCCGTTGGCATGCCAGGCGTTGGCCAGCACGTAGAGGATGTCGTCGCCGTCCGCCAGCTCGCCGTTGCGGTCGACCAATTGCACGCGATCGCCATCGCCATCGAAGGCGATGCCGATGTCCGCGCCCTGCTCCAGCACCGCGAGCTGCAGGGCCTGCGGATGGGTGGAGCCGACGTCACGATTGATGTTGAAGCCGTCCGGCTTGTCGCCGATCGTGGCCACTTGTGCGCCCAGTTCGGTGAACACCTTCGGCGCCACCTGGTAGGTCGCGCCGTTGGCGCAATCGAGCGCGATCTTCATGCCACGCAGGCTGAAATTCTCGTCGACGGTGGATTTGCAGAATTCGGCATAGCGCGTCACCGCATCGGCCACGCGAATGGCCTTGCCCAGCCGCTCGGACGGCACCGTGGTGAACTCGAGTTCCAGTTCCTGCTCGATGGCCAGCTCGATCTCGTCGGAGAGCTTCTCGCCGTCGGCCGAAAAGAACTTGATGCCGTTGTCGTGGTGAGGATTGTGCGAAGCGCTGATGACGATGCCGGCATCCGCGCGCAGCGAACGCGTCAGGAAGGCAACGGCGGGCGTGGGCATCGGGCCGAGCAGGCCCACGTCCGTTCCTGCGGCGACCAGCCCGGCTTCGAGCGCCGCTTCGAACATGTAGCCCGACACGCGGGTGTCCTTGCCGATCAGCACCTTCGGCCGCGGATGGCCCTGGCGCGACAGCACCACGCCCACGGCGCGCCCAAGCCTCAGCATGAAGTCCGCGCTGATGGGCCATTCACCGACCAGGCCGCGAATACCGTCGGTTCCAAAATACTTGCGTTGCGTCATGGCTGCACTCCAAAGGCTCGCGCAGTCGCCGCGCGTTCCTTGCCTTTATCCAGTCGTGTTATTCGTCGTCCGGCCAACGTGGCGCGGACGGCTTGGTATCCCGGCGGACCGGGGTATCCCCAGCCTGTACTGCATGCCACACGGCCAGCGCGTCGACGGTGGCCGCCACGTCATGAACGCGAACCATGCGCGCACCACGCTGAACCGCAACAAGCGCCGCGGCCACCGAACCGGCTGCCCGTTCAGCGGGCACTTGGCGTCCGGTGATCGCACCGATCATCGACTTGCGCGACAGGCCCACGTACACGCCGCTGCCAAGGTTGGCGAATCGTTCCAACGCGCGCAGCAGCGCCAGGTTGTGGTCCAGCGTCTTGCCGAAGCCGAAGCCCGGATCGACCATCACTTTCCGGCGATCGATGCCGGCCAGCTCGCAGGCGAACAGGCGGTCCGTCAAGAAACGGTGTACGTCGCCGACGACGTCGTCGTAATGCGGATCGTCCTGCATGCTGCGCGGCTCGCCGAGCATGTGCATCAGGCACACCGGCACGCCCAGCTCGGCCACCGCATCCAGGGCGCCATCGCGGCGCAGCGCGTAGACGTCATTGATCATGCCAGCGCCAGCCGCCACCGCGGCGCGCATCACTTCCGGCTTGGAGGTGTCGATGGCCAGCGGCACGCTGGTCTTCGCCGCCAGCCGTTCCAGCACGGGCACGACACGGCTCAGCTCGTCTTCCACCGACACGTCGTCGGCACCGGGGCGGGTGGACTCACCGCCGATGTCCAGCATGTCCGCGCCCTCTTCCACCATGCGCAAGCCATGCGCGACGGCCTCGTCGACGCTGCCATGGCTGCCGCCGTCGGAGAAGGAATCGGGAGTGACGTTGAGAATGCCGACCACGCGTGGCCGATCGAGCTTGAGCGGCCGCCCGGCGCAGTCGAGCACGGGAGCAAACAGATCAAGGGACATGATGACTCCCGTGGATGCAGCGGATCAGGATTCGCCGCCCAGCGGCCCCATGAACTGGCGGTAATAGCGCAGCTCGTCGATCGAATCGCGGATGTCCGACAGCGCGGTATGCGCCGATTCCTTGGCGAAGCCCTTGCCGATGGAGGGCGCCCAGCGGCGCGCGAGTTCCTTCAGCGTGGACACGTCGAGGTTGCGGTAATGGAAGTAGCGCTCCAGCCGCGGCATCTGGCGATGCAGGAAGCGGCGATCCTGGCAGATGGAGTTGCCGCACATCGGCGACTTGCCCGGCGGCACCCATTCCTTGAGGAAGTCGAGGGTCGCCTGCTCCGCGGCCGCGTGATCGTCGGCGGAAGCGATCACCTGCTCCCACAACCCCGACCGGCGATGCTGGTTGCGATTCCACGCATCCATGCCTTCGAGGCGGTCAAGCGGATGATGGATCGCAAACACCGGACCCTCGGCGAGTATGCGAAGGTCCTTGTCGGTGACGATGGTGGCGATCTCCAGGATGGAGTCATTGTCCGTATCGAGGCCGGTCATCTCCAGATCGATCCAGATCAGATTGTCGTCGTTCGCTTGGCTCATGCGCCCTCCTGACCGCGAAGTCTAGCAGCAGGCCCGGGATCCGGCCGCTTTTTGGGCGATCGCCTATGGGGACCGTATGCGATGATCACGTCATGCAGACCTTCTTCTGGCACGACTACGAGACTTTCGGCGCCGATCCCTGGCGCGACCGTCCGGTGCAGTTCGCCGGCATTCGCACCAACCTGGACCTGGAGATCGTCGACGAGCCGGTGATGTTCTTCGGCAAGCCGCCCCGGGAGATGCCCCCGCATCCGGACGCCTGCCTGATCACGGGCATCACGCCCCAGCAGGCCGAGCGTGAAGGCGTGATCGAGGCGGAATTCGCGGCCCGCGTGCACGAGCAACTGGCCCTGCCCGGCACCTGCGGCGTGGGCTACAACTCGCTGCGCTTCGACGACGAAGTCACCCGCCAGCTGCTGTACCGCAACATGTACGAGCCCTATGGACGCGAGTGGGAAAACGGCAACTCGCGCTGGGACCTGATCGATCTGGTACGCATGTGCCAGGCGCTGCGTCCCGAAGGCATCGTGTGGCCGACGCGCGAAGACGGCACGCCGAGCTTCAAGCTCGAACATCTCGCCGCCGCCAATCACCTGCAACAGGAACGCGCGCACGACGCCCTGTCCGACGTGCACGCACTGATCGATCTTGCCCGCCTGATCCGCGTGCGCCAGCCGCGCCTGTGGGACTGGTACTTCGGATTGCGCCGCAAGCAGCGCGTGTTCGAACTGCTCGACGTGACCGCCATGACGCCGGTGGTGCATGTGTCTTCGCGCTACCCATCCAGCCGGCACTGCCTTGCCCTTGTCGCCCCGCTCGCCGCGCATCCGAGCCGGCCGGCGGAGGTCATCGTGTATGACCTGGCCCACGATCCTTCCGAGCTGTTGGCGCTGGACGAAGAAGAAATCGCCGATCGCGTGTTCACCGCCCGCACGGACCTGCCCGAAGGCGTGACGCGCATTCCGCTGCGCACGGTGCGCGCCAATCGCACGCCGGCGCTGGCGCCGTTGTCCGTGCTCAAGGGAGTGGACCTGGAACGCCTGCAGATCGACCTGGAGCAGGCGCAAGCCCATCGCGACATGCTGGCCAGCGCCGAGGGCCTGGCGGCCAAGTTGCGTCGCGTCTTCCAGCGCGCGGCGGACCTGCCGCCGCCCGAGGATCCCGAGCTCGCACTGTATGGCGGCTTCCTGCCCGATGCGGACAAGCGCCTGCTGACCGAGGTGCGCGGCACGCCGCCCGCAGCACTCGGACAGCGCGCTTTTCCCTTCCGCGACCCTCGTTACGCGGAACTGCTGTTCCGCTATCGCGCACGCAACTGGCCCGATACCTTGAGCGATGAAGAACAGGCGCGCTGGCTGGCGTTTCGCCGCGATCGCCTGCTGAAATCCACGCCGCTGACCAACCTCACCCTGGACGAATACTTCGCTCGCATCGACGCCTTGCGCACCGACCCGGCCCATCACGGCAAGCTGCAGCTGCTCGACCAGCTGCAGCTGTGGGGCGAGCAGCTTGCCGACGACGTCGCCATCCTCACCACTTGATCATCCACCATGCCGACCGCCTACTTCACGCCCGCCACGTTCCGCTTCCTGCGCTCGCTGGAGCGCAACAACAACCGCGAATGGTTCCAGGCCCATAAGGACAACTACGAGCGCGACGTGCGCGAGCCGTTCCTTGCGCTCATTACCGACCTGCAGGCGCCGCTGAAGAAGATCAGTGCGCACTATCGGGCCGATCCACGCAAGAACGGCGGTTCGTTGTTCCGCATCTATCGCGATACGCGATTCTCCAACGACAAGCAGCCGTACAAGCCGTGGCAAGGCGCGCGTTTCTTTCACGAGCGGCGCAACGAGGTGCATGCACCGTCGTTCTACATGCATCTGCAACCCGGCGACAGCTTCGCGGGTGGCGGCATGTGGCATCCGGAGTCCGATGCACTCAAGCGCATCCGCGAATTCCTCGCCGACAATCCGGAAGCCTGGAAGCGTGCCACGCGGAGCAAGACGTTCCGTGATCACTTCGAGTTCTGGGGCGAGTCGCTGAGCCGACCGCCGCGAGGATTCGATCTGAACCACGAGCTGATCGACGACATCAAGCGCAAGGATTTTGCGTGCGGTGAAGGCTTCGACGAGAAGCTGGCGTGCTCGTCGGAACTGTTGCCGTGGCTGGTGGAGACCTACAAGCGCGTGGCGCCGATGATTGATTACCTGTGTGCGTCGCAGGAGCTGGATTTTTAAGGCGGACGTGCCGACAGCTGCATGCGTGAATCCTTCTCCCTCTGGGAGAAGGTGGCGGCAGCCGGATGAGGGTTCGGCCGGAGCGAATCATGAAAGCTTGCGCAAGCCCCGCACCCTCTCCCCAACCCCTCTCTCGATGGGAGAGGGGCTAAGAGACGAGCCACGCACAGAGGGATTGGTCTCCGCGCCAGATCCAAGTGAATCCTTCTCCCTTCGGCGACCCGAAGGCAGTCCCCGTGGAAGAGAAGGCTGCGTCAGCCGGATGAGGGTTCGGCCGAAGCGAATGATGAAAGCTTGCGCAAGCCCCGCACCCTCTCCCCAACCCCTCTCTCGATGGGAGAGGGGCTAAGAGACGAGCCACGCACAGAGGGATTGGTCTCCGCGCCAGATCCAAGTGAATCCTTCTCCCTTCGGCGACCCGAAGGCAGTCCCCGTGGAAGAGAAGGCTGCGTCAGCCGGATGAGGGTTCGGCCGAAGCGAATGATGAAAGCTTGCGCAAGCCCCCCACCCTCTCCCCAACCCCTCTCCCGAGGGGAGAGGGGCTAAGAGACGAGCCGGACTAAGACGCAGCCTCGTCGGCCAGCTTCAGGCCAGGGCGCTGCTTGGCCAATTTGCGCAGCAGCAACGCGAAGTTCTGCAGGTCTGCATGCCAAGGTGACGCCTCTCGCCAATACAGGGCGATCTCACGCCCCGGCTGTTGTCCCTTCAGCTTGGCAAGCACCACATTGGGCATTGACGCCAGGCGGTCATGTGCGAGGGCCGGCACCAGCGCGTAGCCACCGCGCAGCTCGACCAGTGCGGCGAGGCTTTCCAGGCTGACGTCCTGCACGTGGCCACCGCCGAGGATGTCCTCGCAGTGGCTCTCGGTCATCAGCGTGGCGTCGCCTGCTTCCAACTGATCGAGCGACACGCTGCGCTTGCCGGCAAGTGCATGGTCGGCGCGGAACATCACTTCCCACGGCTCGAAGAACAACGGCCGCATCGCCACGCCGCTGACCGGCGTCACGCGAGGCGCCAGCACGGCATCGAGTTCGCCTTCGTTGAGGCGACGCAGCAGTCCACGCGGCTTGCCTTCGGAAAGGCTGAGGCGCGTGCCCGGAAAATGCTGGGGAAATGGAGCAATCAGATGTGGCAGAAGATACGGGCCGAGCGATGCGGGCACGCCGAGCCGCAGTTCGCCGCCAAAGGCCACTTCGCCCGCACGCGCCACCTGCTGCAGATGTTCGGCAGCGGCGAGTACCGCATCGATCTGCTCCAACAGCCGTTGACCGCCAGCCGTGGGAACCACGCGGCGACCGCCACGCTCGAACAACGGCGCGCCCAATGCCTGCTCCACCTTCTGTACCTGGTGCGAGAGACCGGAGGGACTGATATGCATCGCCCGCGCCGCGCTGTTGAAACTGCCGTGGCGATGGACAGCCTGCACCAGCATGAGGTCGCGCAACGAAACTACCGAGAGATGACTGGAGATCATGCGCCGCCTGCAAGTCGTGGGACGGGCGAAAGCATAAACGACCGAGCGCAGCGCGGGTTGGTTTACCTGTAGGAGCGCACCCAGTGCGCGAAAAGCCTACGGAGCGGTGAAACCGACGCGCCGCGGTCGCCCACTGGGTGGGCTCCTACAAAAAAGCAGGCAACGCTCATTCGAACGAAGTCTCCCCTGTAGGAGCGCACCCAGTGCGCGAAAAGCCTACGGAGCAGTGAAGCCGACGCGCCGCGGTCGCCCACTGGGTGGGCTCCTACAAAAAAGCAGGCAACGCTCATTCGAACGAAGTCTCCCTGTAGGAGCGCACCCAGTGCGCGAAAAGCCTACGGAGCAGTGAAGCCGACGCGCCGCGGTCGCCCACTGGGTGGGCTCCTACAAAAAAGCAGGCAACGCTCATTCGAACGATGTCTCCCTGTAGGAGCGCGCCCAGTGCGCGAAAAACCTACGGAGCGGTGACGCCGACGCGCCGCGGTCGCCCACTGGGTGGGCTCCTACAGGTCGCAATTACACAATCTCCCGATCGTCCGCTGCAGAAGCGATCCCTGCAGCAAAAAAGAAGGGCGGCTTGCGCCGCCCTTCCCTGCTTCTTTCAACAGTCCAACCAGCTTACGCCGTGACCGTATCGGCCACGACCTGATAGTCGGCGATCTGGTTGAAGTTCATGTACTTGTAGATCTTGTCGCCGTTCGCGTTGATCACGCCGATGTCCGCCATGTATTCCTGCTTGGTCGGGATGCGGCCCAGGCGCGAGCAGATCGCGGCCAGCTCGGCCGAACCCAGGTACACGTTGGAGTTCTTGCCCAGGCGGTTCGGGAAGTTGCGGGTGGAGGTCGACATGACCGTCGCGCCTTCGCGCACCTGCGCCTGGTTACCCATGCACAGCGAGCAGCCCGGCATTTCGGTACGCGCGCCGGCCGTGCCGAACACGCCGTAGTGGCCTTCCTCGGTCAGCTGCTTCTGGTCCATCTTGGTCGGCGGGGCGACCCACAGCTTGACGGGAATGTCGCGCTTGCCTTCGAGCAGCTTCGACGCCGCACGGAAGTGACCGATGTTGGTCATGCACGAGCCGATGAACACTTCGTCGATCTTCGCGCCGGCGACGTCGGACAGCGTCTTCACGTCGTCCGGATCGTTCGGGCAGGCCACGATCGGCTCGTGCACGTCGGCCAGGTCGATTTCGATGACGGCGGCGTATTCGGCGTCGGCATCGCGCTCCAGCAGCTGCGGGTTGGCGAGCCAGGCTTCCATCGCCTTGATGCGGCGCTGCAGGCTGCGCGGATCCTGGTAGCCCTGCGCGATCATCCACTTCAGCAGCGTGATGTTGCTGTTCAGGTACTCGATGATCGGTTCCTTGTTCAGGTGCACCGTGCAACCGGCGGCCGAGCGCTCCGCCGAGGCGTCGGAGAGCTCGAACGCCTGCTCCACCTTCAGGTCCGGCAGGCCTTCGATCTCGAGGATGCGGCCCGAGAAGATGTTCTTCTTGCCCTGCTTGGCGACCGTCAGCATGCCCTGCTTGATCGCGTACAGCGGAATCGCGTTGACCAGGTCGCGCAGCGTCACGCCCGGCTGCATCTTGCCCTTGAAGCGCACCAGCACCGATTCCGGCATGTCCAGCGGCATCACGCCGGTGGCGGCCGCGAAGGCCACCAGGCCCGAGCCGGCCGGGAAGCTGATGCCGATCGGGAAGCGCGTGTGCGAGTCGCCGCCGGTGCCGACGGTGTCGGGCAGCAGCATGCGGTTCAGCCACGAGTGGATCACGCCGTCGCCCGGGCGCAGCGAGATGCCGCCGCGGGTGCTGATGAAGTTCGGCAGCGTCTGGTGCGTCTTCACGTCCACCGGCTTCGGATACGCGGCCGTGTGGCAGAACGACTGCATCACGAGGTCGGCCGAGAAGCCGAGGCACGCCAGGTCCTTCAGTTCGTCGCGGGTCATCGGGCCGGTGGTGTCCTGCGAGCCGACCGAGGTCATCTTCGGTTCGCAGTACGTGCCCGGGCGCACGCCCTGGCCTTCCGGCAGACCGCATGCGCGGCCGACCATCTTCTGCGCGAGCGTGAAGCCCTTGCCGCTGTCGGCCGGCTGCTGCGGCAGACGGAACAGCGTCGACGGCGGCAGGCCCAGCGCTTCGCGCGCCTTGGCGGTGAGGCCGCGGCCGATGATCAGCGGAATGCGGCCGCCGGCGCGCACTTCGTCGAACAGCACGTCGGACTTGACCTGGAATTCGGCGATCACTTCGCCGTTCTTCAGCGCCTTGCCTTCGTACGGACGCAGTTCGACCACGTCGCCCATTTCCATCCTGGACACGTCGAGTTCGATCGGCAGCGCGCCGGCGTCTTCCATCGTGTTGTAGAAGATCGGGGCGATCTTGCCGCCGAGGCACACGCCGCCGAAGCGCTTGTTCGGGATGAAGGGGATGTCTTCGCCGGTGAACCACAGCACGGAGTTGGTGGCGGACTTGCGGCTGGAACCGGTACCGACCACGTCGCCCACGTAGGCCACGAGATGGCCCTGCTTGGCGCGATCCTCGATGAACTTGACCGGGCCGCGCTTGCCGTCTTCTTCCGGCTGGAACGGCGCGCCGTCGCGCTTGTTCTTCAGCATGGCGAGCGCGTGCAGCGGGATGTCCGGGCGCGTGGTGGCATCCGGCGCCGGCGACAGATCGTCGGTGTTGGTTTCGCCCGGCACCTTGAACACGGTGATGGTCAGGCTTTCCGGCACTTCCGGACGGCTCGTGAACCATTCGGCGTCGGCCCAGCTCTGCAGCACGGCCTTGGCGTTGGCGTTGCCCTTGTCGGCCAGTTCCTTGACGTCATGGAACGCGTCGAACATCAGCAGCGTGTGCTTGAGCGCATTGGCGGCGACGGTGCCGACCTGTGCGTCGTCGAGCAGCTCGATCAGCGGATGGATGTTGTAGCCACCCAGCATGGTGCCAAGCAGTTCGGTGGCCTTCTCGCGCGAGATCAGCGCGCTCTTCTCGGTGCCGAACGCCACGGCCGCCAGGTACGAAGCCTTGACCTTGGCCGCGTCGTCCACGCCCGCCGGCACGCGGTTGGTGATCAGGTCGACCAGGAAGGCTTCCTCGCCCGCGGGCGGGTTCTTCAGCAGCTCGATCAGGTCGGCGGTCTGCTGGGCCGATAGCGGCAGCGGCGGGATACCCAGCGCGGCGCGCTCGGCAACGTGTTGGCGGTAGGCGGTAAGCATGTGGTCTCGTCCGGTGAACAACGTAAGGGGCAGCGAGCAGCGGCTTGCGCCACTGCGGCGGAGATCGCCCAAGGGAAGCTCCGCGTGGCCGCTACCGGCGCTCGACAAGGCGCAAACCTTGTCGCCAAGCCGTTTTTGGCGGCATGACAGCCGCTTATTTTGCCAGCCGCGGCACGAGCGCCGCAACGCAAGACAACGCTTCCGCCAGCGTTCGAAATCTTGCAATGCGAACGGGGCGCAATCCCCGATCGGGTCTCTTGCACCACCCCGGTTTTGGCCCAAACTGGTTGGTGTACTCGGTTCGGGAGAATTCGTGCCTTTCCATCCGACAGGCGTCATTCCGGCGAAGGCCGTAACCCGGTGGCATCGCAGGCCGGCTTTCGCAACGCCATCCACGGTCGTTGCTGGATGACCAGCCTGCGGCTGTTGTAGAGCGCCTCCGGCCTTCGCCGGAATGACGGCCATGAAGAACGAGGCCAACCTTGCATTCCCCTCACGTTCCGTGCCGTAGGATCAACTAGCTGCGCCACGCGCGTTCTCCAGATTCAAGCAACAGGAGTTAGCCCATGCTGGATTCATTCGCCACCCGCGACACCCTCACCGTCAACGGCAGCCCTTACCAGATCGCCAGCCTCGCCAAGCTCGGCCAGCGATTCGATCTCAAGACCCTCCCCTTCTCGCTGAAGATCCTGCTGGAAAACCTGTTGCGTCACGAGGACGGCCTCAACGTCACCGCCAAGGAAATCGAGGCCGTGGCCAACTGGGACGCCAAGGCCGAACCCGACACCGAAATCGCTTTCATGCCTGCGCGCGTGGTGCTGCAGGATTTCACCGGCGTGCCTTGCGTGGTGGACCTTGCCGCGATGCGCGACGCCGTGGTGAAACTGGGCGGCGATGCCAAGCAGATCAATCCGCTGGCGCCGGCCGAACTGGTGATCGATCACTCCGTGCAGGTCGACGCGTACGGTTCGGAATCGGCGCTGGAGAAAAACGTCGAGATCGAATTCCATCGCAACCAGGAGCGCTACTCGTTCCTCCGCTGGGGACAGAAGGCGTTCGACAATTTCAAGGTGGTGCCGCCGCGCACCGGCATCGTGCATCAGGTGAACCTGGAGCATCTGGCCCGCGTGGTGTTCACCGCGAACAAGGACGGCCAGCAGTGGGCCTATCCGGACACGGTGTTCGGCACCGACTCGCACACCACCATGATCAACGGCATTGGCGTGCTGGGCTGGGGCGTGGGCGGCATCGAGGCCGAGGCGGCCATGCTGGGGCAGCCGTCGTCCATGCTGATTCCGCAGGTGGTGGGCTTCAAGCTCACCGGCAAGTTGTCCGAAGGCGTCACCGCCACCGACCTCGTGCTCACCGTCACGCAGATGCTGCGCAAGCTCGGTGTGGTGGGCAAGTTCGTGGAGTTCTTCGGCAGTGGCCTGAAGCACCTGGCGCTGGCCGATCGCGCCACCATCGGCAACATGGCCCCGGAATACGGCGCCACCTGCGGCATCTTCCCGATCGACCAGGAAGCGCTGAACTACCTGCGCCTGTCCGGCCGCAACGAGGAACAGATCAAGCTGGTCGAAGCCTATGCCAAGGCCCAGGGCATGTGGCATGACGAAAACGCCGTGGAACCGCGCTTCACGACCACGCTGGAACTTGACCTCGCCGACGTGAAGCCGTCGCTGGCCGGCCCGAAGCGGCCGCAGGATCGCGTACTGCTGGAAGGTGTGCAGAAGAGCTTCCAGGATGCCGTCGGCCCGCTTACCGCCAACCGTCGCCCGCGCAATACGGAAACAGCGAATTTCATCGCTGAAGGCGGCTCGGCCGCGATCGGCAATCCGGCCAACGACATCACCGACAGCGGCGTGCGCGTGGAGAAGGATGGCGAATCCTTCAAGCTCGGCGATGGCGCCGTGGTCATTGCCGCCATCACCTCGTGCACCAACACGTCCAATCCCAGCGTGATGCTCGGCGCCGGCCTCGTGGCGAAGAAGGCGGCTGCCAAGGGCCTCAAGGCGCAGCCGTGGGTGAAGACGTCGATCGGCCCGGGTTCAAAGGTGGTCACCGATTACCTGGAGAAGACCGGCCTGCTGAAGGAGCTGGAAAAGGTCGGCTTCTACATCGTCGGCTACGGTTGCACCACCTGCATCGGCAACTCCGGCCCGCTGCCGGCTGAAATCAGCAGGGGCATCGCCGAAGGCGACCTCGCGGTGGCATCGGTGCTGTCGGGCAACCGCAACTTCGAAGGACGCGTGCATCCCGAAGTGAAGATGAACTACCTCGCGTCGCCGCCGCTGGTGGTTGCCTATGCGCTCGCGGGTACGCTGGACATCGACCTCACGAAGGAGCCTCTGGGCAAGGGCAACGATGGACAGCCGGTGTACCTCAAGGACATCTGGCCGTCCAACCAGGAGATCTCGGACATCGTGGGCAGTGCGCTCAATCCGGAAATGTTCGAGAAGAGCTACTCGGATGTATTCAAGGGCGACACGCGCTGGAACCACATCGCCTCGCCGGACGGCGACGTCTACCAGTGGGACGATTCCACCTACATCAAGAACCCGCCCTACTTCGAAGGCATGAGCAAGGAACCGGGCACGGTGGAAGACATCCACGGCGCGCGCGTGCTGGGCCTGTTCGGCGACTCCATCACCACCGACCACATCTCCCCGGCCGGTTCGATCAAGAAGGACAGCCCGGCGGGCCGCTTCCTGATCAGCAAGGGCGTGGACCCGAAGGACTTCAACTCCTATGGCTCGCGTCGCGGCAATGACGACGTGATGGTGCGCGGCACCTTCGCCAACATCCGCATCAAGAACCTGATGCTGGATGGCGTCGAAGGCGGCTACACGCAGTACGTGCCGTCGGGCGAGCAGATGGCCATCTACGACGCGGCCATGAAGTACAAGGCCGACAAGACGCCGCTGGTGGTCATCGCCGGCAAGGAATACGGCACCGGCTCCTCGCGCGACTGGGCGGCCAAGGGCACCTTGCTGCTGGGTGTGAAGGCGGTGATTGCCGAGAGCTTCGAGCGCATCCACCGCTCCAACCTCGTCGGCATGGGCGTGCTGCCACTGCAGTTCGAAGACGGACAGAACGCGCAGTCGCTGGGCCTGACCGGCAAGGAAACGTTCGACATCGTCGGCCTGGAAGGCGGCGAATCGAAGACCGCGAAGGTCACCGCGACCAGCCCCGGCGGCAGCCAGAAGACCTTCAAGGTGAAGGTGCTGCTGCTCACGCCGAAGGAACGCGAGTTCTTCCGCCACGGCGGCATCCTGCAGTATGTGCTGCGCCAGCTGGCGGGGAAGAAGACCGCGGCCTGAGTCACCGCCTGTTTTGGGTAAGAAGAAAATGCCGCCTACGGGCGGCATTTTCTTTGGATGGGATACCGCGCATTTCCTTTCTCTATTTTGTAGGAGCGCACCCAGTGCGCGACCACAGCCTCACAGCGTCACCGCTCCGTAGGTTTTTCGCGCACTGGGTGCGCTCCTACAGGAGGGCTGGCGCACACGGTTTCGACGCTCCTCTCAAATGTGGGAGCGCACCCTGTGCGCGACCGCAGCCTCACAGCATCACCGCTCCGTAGGCTTTTTGCGCACTGGGTGCGCTCCTACAGGAGGGCTGGTGCACGCAGTTCCACTCTCTTCTCAAATGTAGGAGCGCACCCAGTGCGCGACCACAGCCTCACAGCGTCACCGCTCCATAGGCTTTTCGCGCACTGGGTGCGCTCCTACAGGAGGGCTGGTGCACACGGTTTCGACGCTCCTCCCAAATGTAGGAGCGCACCCTGTGCGCGACCGCAGCCTCACGGCATCACTGCTCCGTAGGTTTTTCGCGCACTGGGTGCGCTCCTACAGGAGGGCTGCTGCGCACAGTTCGGCTGCTTCCAAAAAAAAAAGGCCGGGCTTGATCGCGGTCTAGGCGGACTTCCAGGTGGCCGAATAGCAGCGCCACGCGCGCCCTTCCTTTCGCCACGCTGTTTCCACCTCGTAGACACCGATCTGCGCGGGAAGCAGTTTGCCGCCGCTGGTCAGCGTGACGGTGAAGCGCGCGACGTAGCGGTCGCCTCGCGCCTCGACGCTCACCGGTCCTGTCAACGCGTGGATCGTTTCACCACGGAATGCCGCCGCACGCAGCATGCCGAGCAATTGGCGTCGCTCCAGCTCGCCGTTGTTGCCGGAGAAATCGTCGGTGATGACATCGCCGAGCGCCGACGCGTCCACCTGTTCGGCCGCGTGCTGGGCGGTTTCGATGCCCTGGCGCACCCGACTTTCGTCGGGCGTGCGATGACAGGCTGCGAGACCCAACGCCAGCACTGCGCAAAGCAGTGGATTCATAAGCAGTTTTCGCACGATCGTCCCCCTTGAAGCTCGCTGCGGCGCGGCTTGCCGCTATACGCGAGCGTATGCTCCAATGCCGCGTCGCCATCTTGCCCCAGCCGTGCCACCATCACCAACGGGCCGAACAACGAAGGAGCTTTGGATTCCACATGAGCAATGAGCGTCCGTGGCTGGCCCACTATCCGGAAGGCGTCCCCGCGCAGATCGACACCAACCAGTACGCCTCCGTGGCCGCCGTCGTGGAAGAAGCCTTCGAGCGCTTCCGCCAGCGCCCCGCCTTCGCCAGCTTCGGCAAGCAGCTCAGCTACGGTCAGATCGATGAGTTGAGCCGCCAGTTCGCCGGCTACCTCACCGGGGTGCTCAAGCTCAGCAAGGGCGATCGCATCGCGATCATGATGCCCAACGTATTGCAGTACCCCATCGCCCTGTTCGGCGCCTTGCGCGCAGGCATGGTGGTGGTCAACACCAACCCGATGTACACCGCGCGCGAACTCAAGCACCAGCTCGAGGACGCCGGCGCCAAGGCCATCGTGGTGCTGGACAACTTCGCCGCCACGCTTCAGCAGGTAGTGGCCGAGACCGAAGTGAAGCACGTCATCACCACGGGCATCGGCGACCTGCTCGGCCTCAAGGGCGTCGCCATCAACTTCGTGCTCAAGAACGTCAAGAAGATGGTGCCGCCGTACAGCATTCCGCATGCGGTGCGCTTCCGCGATGCGCTGTCGCAAGGCGCCTCACACCCGCTTCCGAAGGTGCAGCTGGGCCACGACGACATCGCCTTCCTGCAGTACACCGGCGGCACCACCGGCGTGGCCAAGGGCGCCATGCTCACGCACGGCAACATGGTCGCGAACATGATGCAGGCCGGTGCCTGGATCGGTGCCAATGCCAAGCCCGGCGAGGAAGTGATCATCACCGCCCTGCCGCTGTATCACATCTTTTCGCTCACCGCGAACGGCCTGGTGTTCATGCGCCTGGGTGGCCTCAACTGGCTGATCACCAATCCGCGCGACATGCCCGGCTTCGTCAAGGAACTGAAGAAGTCCAACTTCACCGCGCTCACCGGCGTCAACACGCTGTTCAACGGCCTGCTCAACACGCCAGGTTTCGCCGAGCTCGATTTCTCGCGCCTGCACCTGAGCCTGGGCGGCGGCATGGCCGTGCAGCGCGCGGTGGCCGAGCGCTGGAAGAAAGTGACCGGTTGCACCCTGGTCGAAGCCTACGGCCTGACCGAGACCTCGCCGGCCGCCTGCATCAATCCGCTGGATCTCAAGGACTACAACAGCTCGATCGGCCTGCCGATCCCTTCCACCGACATCGCCATCTGGTCCGAAGAAAACCAGCCGCTGCCGATCGGCGAAGTGGGCGAGCTGATGGTGCGCGGCCCGCAGGTGATGAAGGGCTATTGGCAGCGTCCGGAGGAAACCGCCAAGGTGCTCGGCTCCGATGGTTGGCTGCATACGGGCGACATTGCCCGCATGGACGAAAACGGCTACGTCTACATCGTCGACCGCAAGAAGGACATGATCCTCGTCTCGGGCTTCAACGTGTATCCGAACGAGGTCGAGGACGTCGTCATGCAGCATCCGGGCGTGGCCGAAGTGGCCGCGGTCGGTGTGCCCGACGAGCATTCCGGCGAAGTGGTGAAGCTGTTCGTGGTGCGCAAGGATCCGAATCTCACCGTGGAAGAACTCAAGAAGTTCTGCCACGACAATCTCACCGGCTACAAACGCCCGAAGCTGATCGAGTTCCGCGACAGCCTGCCCAAGAGCAACGTGGGCAAGATCCTTCGCCGCGAACTGCGCGACGAGAAGAAGCCCGCCGCCGCGCACGGCTGAACGCGGCATACGGCGCACCAACGAAAACGCCCGCCGAAAGGCGGGCGTTTTTTCTGCGTTGCGGTGACCGGCGGTCAGTCGTGCCACAGCTCCAGGATGTCGGCATAGCCGCCGAGCAGGTTCCACAGCGGGACCTGCTTGTCTTCCGGAATACGCGTATAGGCAAAGCCCAGATGGCGATCGGAGATGCGCATGACCTGCGCCTCCAGATGGATATGCAGGTCGTGGCCGAAGATCATGTCGAGGATCCAGCTCTGCCCCTGCTCGCCCTCCCAGCCCAGCGGACGGCGCAGCAACACGCCCGTCGCGGAAATATCCACCAGTTCGGTGGGATGCGATTCATCGCCACGGCTCATCAACACCGTGGTCTCGATCCGCATGCGCGCCGGACGCAATTGCTCCTGGTCGGAGCCGTGCCGGGCATTGTCTTCCGCCTTGCTCATCCTGCCGATTCTCCCCGAACCAGGCGCACCGCGCCGACTGCTCTTCCTGAAAGTGCCGCCCCATCGCAACGATGATGGCGTACTCCGGTGATACGTCAATCCCGCTCGCGAGTGCGCAACACGCCCGCACGCACGAGACTCCCCGAACCGAACCGCGAATTGATCCTGTCCTGCACGTCGTCTGATGCAGGCGTCGAGGATGTCGCCTCGAACAAATCCTGCTGCCTGCGTCCTTCGAAACCCGACAGGCTGGCACCGAGCAGGCGCAGTCGCGGCTTTCGCTGGCTCCTCCACCAGCCCTGAAGCAAGCGTCGTGCCACATCATAGATGTCGCTGGCCGACGCGCTGGGGACCTGCAATCGGGCCTGGCGTGTATAGGTGACAAAGGGCGGCTCGCGCAGTTTCACCGTA
This sequence comes from Dyella jiangningensis, assembly GCF_003264855.1. Classification (NCBI taxonomy): domain Bacteria; kingdom Pseudomonadati; phylum Pseudomonadota; class Gammaproteobacteria; order Lysobacterales; family Rhodanobacteraceae; genus Dyella; species Dyella jiangningensis. The sequence goes on from NZ_NFZS01000003.1 coordinate 144,693, forward strand.
ACGGTCCTGCCGGTCAGGCCGCGTTGGCGAGCGCGTGCGGCAATGCGCTCGCAATGCCGCAGCAGCCACGATTCGGCCATGGCGAGCTCGGCCAGGTCGGTATCGAACGTGTGCTCCGCGCCGATGGACTGCTCGGCCTGGTCCGGCTCGACCTCGCGGTTGTCCTCGCCGCGCGCCAGCGCCTGGATGACGCTGGCCTGACGCCCCAGCGCACGGGTCAGACGCACCGTGTCACATGCTGCCAATTCGCCGATGGTGCGTACGCCGATCCGATGCAGCGCCTCCTCGGTCACCTTGCCCACCGTCCACAGCCGCCCCACCGGCAGCGGCGCCAGTTCCCGCGCCGCGTGCGCCGCCGTGATGCGGCGAAACCCGTCCGGCTTGGACAGTTCGCCGGCCAGCTTGGCCAGCAGCTTGTTGGGCCCCATGCCGACTGAAGCGACCAGCTGCGTGCGTTCCAGGATCGCGTCCTTGATGCGCCGGCCGATGGCCTCGATGGAGCCGAGCAGGCGCAGGCTGGCGGTCACATCCAGGAAGGCCTCGTCCAGCGACAGGCCCTCGACCATCGGCGTCACTTCGTGGAACACCTCGAATACCTGGGCCGACGCGTCCTCATAACGCGCCATGCGCGGCCACAGGTAAATGCCGTCAGGACACAATCGCCGCGCCTGCGCCGTCGGCATGGCCGAACGCACGCCGAACGGGCGTGCCTCGTAGCTGCAGGTGGATACCACGCCGCGCGGCCCCAGCCCGCCGACGATCACCGGCAGGCCGCGCAGCTCCGGATGGTCGAGCTGCTCCACGGACGCGTAGAAGGCGTCCATGTCGACATGGATGATCGAGCGTTCGTCGGGCGGCATGCCCGGCTATTTTGCCGTCAGTCCGGGCCTCCGGTGTACTGGACTTGACGGCTTGCAGCCGCTAATCTTGGTCTCGCGTGGGTCATAAGGGTGCGCGCACGATCGGCCAGGATCGACCGCTACGGCACCCCATCCCGATGCACTCAGCCGACCGATTGAGAAGCCAGTGACGCAGGTTTCGTCACGTTATGGCTTGCGTCTTCGCTGTGGCCCATGGCCATCCGGAGATGCTCAAGGGTCGCTCACGGCCAGCCTGATCGAAACGCCAGACGCGCGATTTCATCATGCATGCCCGCGACGGTGACGCGAGACGCACTGGCTGGGCATCGCGCAACAAAGGTTCAACGGATTGCCAGCCAAGGGCCGCGATCCGGGCGGGGGCATTCGCCAGGCGAATGCGGCGGAACGAACGTTTCCTAACGTGTTGAATGCAACGCAAGCCGTCGTGGACGGCCCAACGACATGTATTGATGAGCACTGAGCCAGTCGAGCCTCAGCCGGTCACAGCACCGCAGGACGCGTTTGCGTCGGTACCGCAACAGCAGGAAATGCCGCTGGCCATCGTGCGCGGCGAACCGATGTTGCAGATGCCGCAGGACCTGTACATCCCGCCGGATGCGCTCGAGGTCATCCTCGAAGCATTCGAAGGCCCGCTCGACCTGCTGCTGTACCTAATCCGTCGGCAGAACCTGGACATCCTGGACATCCCTGTCGCCGAGATCACCCGGCAGTACATGGATTACATCGAGATGATGCGCGATGTGATGCGCCTGGAGCTGGCGGCCGAGTACCTGCTGATGGCCGCGATCCTCGGCGAGATCAAGTCGCGACTGCTGTTGCCGCGGCCGCCGGCCGAGGAAGGTCTCGAAGAAGACCCCCGCGCCGAGCTGGTCCGTCGCCTGCAGGAGTACGAGCGGTTCAAGAAGGCGGCGGAAGACATCGACACCCTGCCCCGCATGGAACGCGACTTCGCGCCGGCCCATGCGGACACGGGCGAGAGGACGGTGATCAAGCTGCCGCCGCCGCTGGAACTGAAGGAGCTGTTGCTGGCGCTCAAGGACGTGCTGCACCGCGCCGAGCTGTTCGGGCATCACGCCATCAAGCGCGAGGCGCTCAGCGTGCGCCAGCGCATGGGCGAACTGCTCAGCCGCCTGAGCGACACCAGCTTCCACCGCTTCGAGACGCTGTTCGACGTGAGCGAAGGACGCCTGGGCGTGGTGGTGACCTTCCTGGCCATGCTGGAACTGGCCAAGGAGATGCTGGTGGAGATCGTGCAGGAAGAACCGCTGGCGGCGATCTACGTGCGTTCGAAGACGGCGCAGGCCGAGGAACACGGCGATCTGTTCGCCGATGACGAGCCGGCCGCGGCTGCCGAGTAGCGCGGTTCGCCGCACAAGCCCATTCATTCATCCTCACCTGAACTGAGGCCATGCAGATCGAACAACTCAAACCCATCATCGAGGCGGCATTGCTGGCGTCCAGCCAGCCGATGACGATCCCTCAATTGCTGGAACTGTTCGGCGAAGAGGACGAAGTCGGTCGCGAGGAGGTGTCCAGGGCCCTGGAACAGCTCGGCGAAGACTGCGCCCACCGCGGCGTGGAGCTGCGCGAAGTCGCTTCGGGCTTCCGCTACCAGGTGAAGCAGGACGTGCATCCGTGGATTTCGCGGATGTGGACGGAAAAACCTAGCCGCTACTCGCGCGCCCTGCTGGAAACCCTCGCGCTGATCGCTTACCGCCAGCCGATCACGCGTCCGGAGATCGAACAAATCCGCGGCGTCGTGGTCTCATCCAACATCATCAAGACGATGGAAGAACGCGAGTGGATCCGCGTGGTGGGCTATCGCGACGTGCCCGGCAAGCCGGCGCTGTTCGGCACCACCCGCGCCTTCCTCGATTACTTCAACCTCAAGTCGCTGGATGAACTGCCGCCGCTGTCGGAAATCCGCGACATGGAGGATCCGCAGATGAGCATCGCGCCCGAGCCGCTTCGGGTTCCCGTGGCGCGCGACCTGCCGATCGATCCGGACGAAGAGAACGAAACCCTGGTGGTGGCCGGCGTAGTAACCGACGTCACCGTGGAAGACACCCACGACGAGGCGCCCGCGCCCGCCGACGACGAAACCACCGGCGCCGCCGTCACCGACGCGCCCGTCGACGAACAACCCGAGGCGATGGAAGTCGCCTCTTCCGAACCCGGCGCTGCCCCGCACGCCGATGCCCCGACTGACACTGCCGACGAGGCAGCGACCCACGCGGACGCCGATGAAGGCGACGCCACGCAAGACACCGAGGAGTACCGCGCATGACTGCGCCCCAGAAATCCGTTTTGACACTCAAGCGCACCCCGCGCGACGAAACCACCCCCGCCATCGAGGAGCGCCTGCACAAGGTGCTGGCCAACGCCGGCCTCGGCTCGCGTCGCATGCTCGAGCAGCGCATCCAGGCGGGTGAAGTCGAACTCAACGGCACGCCGGCCACCATTGGCGCCAGCGTGCATGCCGGCGATCGCGTGGTGCTCGACGGCAAGCAGTTCGTCGTCGCCACCGACAACCGCGACGAAACCGAAGTGCTGGTCTACCACAAGCCCGAAGGCGTGGTGACCACGCGCGAAGACCCCGAAGGCCGTCCCACCGTGTTCGAACAGCTGCCGCGCCTGAAGGGCGCGCGCTGGGTCGCCGTGGGCCGCCTCGACATCAATACCACCGGCCTGCTGCTGCTCACCACTGACGGTGAACTCGCCAACGCGCTGATGCACCCCAAGAGCGGGCTCGAGCGCGAGTACCTGTGCCGCGTGCACGGTGAAGTGCCCGACGAGATCATCGAGAAGCTCAAGGCAGGCGTGGAGCTGGAAGACGGCCCTGCCCGCTTCGACGAAATCGGCGTGATCAGCCGCGGCGGCAGCCACAGCTGGTTCCGCGTTGTGATCCGCGAAGGCCGCAACCGCGAAGTCCGCCGCCTGTGGGATTCGCAGGGCTTCCTGGTCAGCCGCCTGAAGCGCATCCGCTACGGCAGCGTGGAACTGCCGCGCAACCTGCGCCGCGGCGACTGCGAGGCGCTCGGCGAGGAAGCCGTGAAGGATCTGCGCAAGACCACCGGCCTCGGCGCGCCGCAGCCGGTGCTCACGCTGAGCCCGGTGCTGCACCAGCGCCGCGCCCCGCGCAACGTCACCGAGTACCGCCCCGAACGTGGCGCGAGCGGCGGCTACAGCTCCGCTTACCAGGACGAGGCCCGCGAGCTGCGCGCCTATGACCGCATCCGCGAGGAACCGGCGCGCGGCAAGCAGCAGCGCCGCAAGCCCGGCCGCGAAGTCAATGGCAACGTCGCCCGTCCGGATCGTCCGGCCGGTGGCATGCAGCGCAAGAACAAGCGCGGCGTGGCGCCGGGCCAGGAGCTGCCGTCGGTGCGCACCTGGTTTGCCGGTGAAAGCCGCGAAGGCGGTGGTGCCCGTGGCGGCGCAACCGGTGGCGGCAATCGTCGCGGCCCTGGCGGCGGCAAGCCGTTCGGTGCGCGTTCGGCCGAAGGTGGCCGCTCGTTCGGCGGCGGCGGTCGTTCCGGTGAAAGCCGTGGCGGCAGCCCCTACGGTGGTTTCGGTGGCGGTGCGGGCGGCAATCGCAGCGGCGGTGCGGGTGGCGGCCGTGGCGGCAAGCCCGGCGGTCGTCCGGGCCAGGGCCAGGGCGGCCGTCCGCAGGGTCGCGGCGGCAACCGTCCGCAGGGCCACGGCGGTGGCGGTACGGGCGGTGGACGTCCCCACGGTGGTGGCGGTCGCGGCGGCAATCGCCACGGCAACCACTGATGACGGTCCGCATCTACCACAACAGCCGTTGTTCGAAGTCGCGCGCGACGCTCGAACTGCTCGAGTCGCGCGGTGAAGTCTGCCAGGTGGTCAACTATCTGGAGACGCCGCCGAGCACGACCGAGCTGGTGCAGTTGCTGGACATGCTCCGCATGACGCCGCGCGACCTGATGCGCAAGAACGAACCCGAATACGCCGAGCTGGGATTGGACGATCCCACGCTCGACGACACCACGCTGGTGGCTGCGATGGCGAGCCACCCTCGCCTGATCGAACGTCCCATCGTCGTCGCCCATGGCAAGGCGGCGATCGGACGTCCGCCGGAAGCGGTGCTCTCCATCCTGTGATCGAAGCGCCCTGTCACCGACAGGGCGTTTTTCATTCGGCGCCTGACGCGCCTTCTTCCTCGTCGCCAGGCTCGTAGGCCAACAGGTCGCCCGGCTGGCACTGCAGGAACTCGCAGATCTTGCTCAGCGTTTCGAAACGCACGCCGCGCACGCGGCCGGACTTGAGCAGCGAGAGATTGGATTCGGTAATGCCCACGAATTGCGCGAGTTCGCGCGAGCGCGCCTTGCGCAGGGCCAGCATCACATCAAGTCGTACCACGATGGCCATGCGCGCCTCACACGATGGAGCGCTGGTCGTCTTCGAGGCGTGCCGCCTCGTCGAACAGACGCGCAACGAAGAAGAACACTGCCGCCAGCAGCACGGCGAACACATCGTCGCCAGAGAACACCAATTGCACGGACACATGGCCGCCTGGCCGCCACGCGCTGAGCAGCGTCGCCACGGGTGGCAGCACCAGGCGCAACACGGCGGCGATCGTCAGCAGGCAGGCGAAGCGACGGAAGTGGCGCGTCACCGCCGTGGAGAACAGCGCATCCGCCTGCACATGGCCAAGCATGCGCGCCAGTTCCACCAAGGCGGCACCTGTCACCAGGGCAAGCACGCCAGCGATGCCGGCAGCCCAGCTGCGAGGCAACCCATCGGTGAACAGCGTGGCCGCGACCATGCCACCCGAACCCTCGGCGGGGCCGCAGATACCCCAGGCCGTCACCAGCACCCAAGCCACCGCGCCGAGCCAGGCCACCCAGCGCAGCGCAGCCGCCGCAGTCGTCAGTCGACGGGCTGTTGCATGATAATTTTTTTCTGTATTACGATAATTTTTATTCGTCATACGGACACCATACCATGGAATATCGGCACCTGGCCCGGTTCGGATACTTCTCGCTGTTGGGCTTCATGCTCACCCTCCATCCCGGCGATGGCCGCACCGTCGAGCTGAAGCCCGACGGCGACATGCCGTCAGCCCTTGCGGACGCCGCCGCGGGCGAGGTGTTTCGCCTGGAAGCCCAGCTGCCCGCGATCAGGGACCCGGGCTTCGCCCTGCTCGCCCGCGCCCGGATCGCCGCTGGACGCATGGATGCACCAGAAGCCCGTCGTCTGGTGGACCGCTATCTCGCCAGTGCGCAACGCAGCCCTGCCGAATGCGCGCTGGCGTGGCCCATCACGGCGGACGCCAGCTTTGCAGCAGGCGATTACGCCCGCGCGGCGCAGGCGGCCCATGCCTGGCAGAAGGCATTGGCCGATGACGACATCAGTGACGAACAGCAGGCCGACGCACTGCAGATGGCGACGCTTTCGGATCAGTTGAGCCGTGCGCCGTCGCAACAGGTCACCGCCTACGAGCCACACGCGGTGACGATCACCCGCGACAAGGTCGGCCTGCCGCGAACCCGCGTAACCATCAACGGCGCATCCCAGGAGTCGGTGCTCGACACCGGCGCCAATCTCTCGGTCGTTTCCCTGAGCACGGCCCGCAAACTCAAGCTGCGCATCATGGATGGCGCCGTGAGCGTGGGCAGTTCGAGCCGCCAGGCCGTGGCGACACGCATCGGCGTGGCGGACCACCTGGCTCTTGCCGGACTCGAACTCGAACACGTCGCCTTCCTCGTGCTCGACGACGACCAGCTGAGCATGCCCGTGCCGGGTGGTTATCGCATCGACGCCATCGTGGGTTTTCCGGTGCTGCGCGAACTCGAACGGATACAGTTCACCTCGGACGGACATCTCGTGCCTTCGCGCAGCACGGCAGGCAAGCACGAAGCCGGCAATCTCCGCCTGGCCGGCAGCGATCTCTATGTCGATGTGCGCTTGAACGATCTTCCGGTGGCGATGCACCTCGACAGTGGCGGCTCGCATTCGGCGCTGTCGTCGCGATTCGCGCGCGAGCACGCGGACCTGCTCGAAGGCCTCGCGGCGCAGAAGGACCACGTCGCAGGCGCCGGTGGTGCGCGCGACAGGACCTCGGTGACGTGGCCGCAGGTGCGCGTCCACATTGCCGATCAGCAAGCATTGATGAGCGGCATCAGCGTGTCGCTGAGCGACGCCGGCAACGTCAAGGAACCGAATGTGCTCGGCGGCGACATCCTTCGCGCGTTCGACGGATGGACGATCGATTTCCGCCGCATGCAGCTCGATGTCGGTGCACCGATGATGCAGGCGGCATCCGCCAAGGCAGCGCCTGCCCGTTGACCGCGGACGCGACCCACGCTTCACGTGGGTCGCGTTGGCTCAGGTCGGATCCAGCGTGAAGCGATCGGCGTCCATCCATGCAGGGAAGCGCTCGCGATGGGCGAGCAGCGGTGCCGGATCGACCGTCACCGTCACCACCTGTTCCTGCGGACCCAGCTCGACCAGCGGTTCACCGACAGGATCGAGCACGGCGCTATCACCGGCGTACGGCAGGTCGTTGCCGTCCACGCCCACGCGGTTGACCCCGATCACATAGCTCAGGTTTTCGATGGCACGCGCTCGCAGCAGCGTGCGCCACGGCTGGCGACGAGGCGCGGGCCAGTTGGCCACGAAGATCGCCAGGTCGTAATCCATGCCGCCGGCCGCTTCTTCGCGACGACCATTGCGTAGCCATACCGGGAAGCGCAGGTCGTAGCAGACCTGCGGAAGAATGCGCCAACCCTTGAGCTCGACGATCAGGCGTTCGTTGCCGCCGCCGTAGCGCGTGTGCTCGCCGGCCATGCGGAACAGATGGCGCTTGTCGTATTGCGCAAAGCTGCCATCGGGGCGCGCCCAGATCAGGCGGTTGAACACCTTGTCGCCTTCGCGGATCGCGAGGCTGCCGCACAACACCGCGCCCACTTCCTGCGCGAGCGCGCGCATCCATGCCACGCCCTCGCCGTCCATCGTATCGGCGCTGGCGCGCGTGTCGTTGCTGAAGCCGGAAAGGAAGGTCTCCGGCAGCACGACGAGATCGGTCTGGCCGCTGACGCGACGCACCAGTTCACCGTAATACTCGCGATTGGCCACTGCGTCGTGCCAACGCGTGGCGCCCTGCACGAGGGAAATTCTCAGAGCTTGCATAGGCGCTCCGCGGCGGCTTCCATGGTGGCGTCGCTCTTGGCGAAGCAGAGACGCAGCAGGTGCGTGCCCGGCGCCGTCTCGTAGAACGGCGTGAGCGGAATCGCGGCGACGCCACCTTCCTTCACCATCCATTCGCAGAACGCCACATCGTCCTTGTTGCTGATGGCGGAATAATCCACCAGCTGGAAATAACCGCCCGGCACGTCCAGCAGCTTGAAGCGCGACGGCTTGATCAGTTCGCGGAAGCGATCGCGCTTGGCCTGGTAGAACGCAGGCAGTTCCAGGTAATGCTCCGGCGTGCTCGCCATGAATTCGGCGAAGGCCACCTGCGCCGGATGAAAGGTGCAGAACGTGAGGTACTGATGCACCTTGCGGAATTCCGCCGACAACGCCTTCGGCGCCACGGCGTAACCGACCTTCCAGCCGGTGCAGTGATAGGTCTTGCCGAACGAGGACACCACGAAGCTGCGCGCAGCGAGTTCCGCATGGCGCAGCACGCTCTGGTGATGCGCGCCGTCGTACACGATGTGTTCGTACACCTCATCCGACAGCACCACGATCTCGGTATCGCGCACGATGGCGGCGAGTTCGTCGAGATCCGCGGAGGACAGCACGGCACCGGTGGGATTGTGCGGGCTGTTGATGAGGATCATGCGCGTCTTCGGCGTAACCGCATCGCGCACGCGCTGCCAGTCGACCGAGAACGTCGGCGCCTGCAGCGGTATATGCACGGCGCGCGCGCCTTGCAGCTCGATCGCCGGCTCGTAGCTGTCGTAGGCCGGATCGAACACGATCACTTCGTCGCCTGCGCGCACCACGGCGGCGATGGCGGCGAACAGTGCCTCGGTCGCGCCCGAGGTCACCGTCACCTCGGTGTCCGCGCTCAGCTTATGGCCGTACATGCGCTCCGTCTTGAGCGCAATCTGCTCGCGCAGCGGCTGCAGGCCGATGCCGGGCGCGTATTGGTTGCGCCCTTCGGCCATCGCGCGCGTCACCGCTTCGCGCAAGGCTTCGGGCGGCTCGAAATCGGGAAAGCCCTGCCCCAGGTTCACGGCCTTGTGCTCGACCGCCAGCTGGCTCATGACGCTGAAGATGGTGGTACCGACTTTCGGCAGCTTGGTGTCGATGTACATGGTCCGGATGTCTGGAAGGCTAAACGAAGATGCTAGCACGCGCTCCATGTCGTGCAGAGGTCAGACGTATCTGTTGCACTGGGCATGCTTTTCACGCACCGTGTCGGGCAGACGTTCGGCGAGGAAATCCACGAAGGCCCGCACGCCGGGCAGGAGGCCGCGACGGCTCGGATAGACGAAATGCATGGTGCCCTGCGGCACGCTCCACTCCGGCAGCACGACCTCGAGCTCGCCACGCTCGATGCCCGGGCCGCAGACGAATTCGGGCAGCAGCGCCACGCCGATGCCACGCTTGCAGCTCTGCAGCAAGGCAGCGAAATCGCCGCAGATCAGGCGCGGGTGGATGTCCACGATCACGCGCTCGCCCTGCGCATCCAGCAGCTCCCAGCTTTGCGCACCCTCGTGCTCGAAGTTGCTAAGTGCAGGCAGCTGCGAAACGTCGGCGGGTTCCTGCGGACGCCCATAGCGCTTGAGGAGTTCCGGGCTGGCCACCAGCAGCACGCGCGATTGCCCGAACGTGCGCATGACGAGAGTGGCGTCGGTATCGAGCTTGCTGCGCACACGGATGGCGACGTCGAAACCCTCGCCGATGACATCGACGCGGCGGTCCGTCGCGTGGAGGCGTACCTGCATCTTCGGATGCTGGGCGAGGAAATCCGGAAGAATGTGGCCCACGACCGTTTGCACGAGCGAGACCGGGCAGCTCACCCTCACCACGCCGCGCGGCTCGGAACGCACCTCTTCCACCGCTTCCTGTGCGGCGCGCGCTTCTTCCAGTACGGCGCGGCAATGGCCGTAGAACCGCTCGCCGACTTCGGTGACCACGAAGCGGCGGGTGGTCCGCTGCAGGAGGCGAACGCCCAGGCGTTCCTCCAACTGAGCGATGCGCTTGCTGAGCCGCGACTTGGGGATGCCCAGCGCCCGTCCCGCGGATGAAAAGCCACCGTGCTCCACCACCGCCGCAAAGAAGTACAGGTCGTTCAGATCCTGCAGGGCGCCGTCCAAGACTGTCATCGTCGTTTCCTTGATGGAACAATACGTTCGATTTTACCCGTCTTATCGACAGATTGTATCCTGAGTATCTTTATTCCGTCGCCGGATGGTCCGGCCCGATACTGAGGAATTGCCATGAAACTGCTGCATCTTGACGCCAGCGCGCTGGGTAGCCACTCCGTCTCGCGTACGTTGACCGCCGCCATCGTAGCCGAACTGACCAGAAACACCCCCGCCGCGGAAGTGATCTACCACGATCTGGTGGCCAACCCGCTGCCGCACTGGACCCCGGTGTCCGACGCCAGCGACCCGGCCGCCGTACTGAGCAGCCAGATGCTGGAAGAGTTCCTGGCGGCGGACGTGGTGGTCATCGGTGCCCCGATGTACAACTTCTCGATCCCCAGCCAGCTGAAGGCATGGATCGATCGGGTGGCCGTCGCCGGCAAGACCTTCCGCTACACCGCCAATGGCCCCGAGGGCCTCGCCGGTGGCAAGCGCATCATCATCGCCTCCTCCCGCGGTGGCGTGTACAGCGAAGGCAGTGCCGCGGCTCCGATGGACTTCCAGGAGACCTACCTGCGTGCGGTGTTCGGCTTCCTTGGCGTCACCGATCTCGAGTTCATCCGCGCCGAGGGTGTGAATCTCGGCGAGGACAACAAGGTGGAATCGCTGAAGACGGCGCATGCGTCGATTGGCGTGGTCACGCGCAAGGCTGCATGAGCATCCCTTGACCTCTGACGGAGGGAAGGATGTTGATGGAGGGCGCTGCCGTTGGCAGCGCCCTTTTTGCATATTGACCCGTTGCGCACGGCTTCTTTGTAGGAGCGCACCCAGTGCGCGATAGCCTTTCGCCTCGGTCTTCGGTTCCGTTGCCCCAGCGCAGGCTGGGCCCAGCAGCGCCAGACACCGGCTGTTGCGATATCGCCAGCTTGTGCCCTCGCAGCGAAGCTACCGGAGGCAATAACCGTTCTCACAGAGCGAGACCATGCAGACCGGGCGAAAGGCTGTCGCGCACTGGGTGCGCTCCTACAGGTGTTTCGCAGTGGTCAAGGGGCGTCATCACCCCTCGACCTGCCCTGGCAGATACACCCAATGCCGCGCTAGTGCGCGGCATTCGCCTTATCGGCGCGATACACCGCCTTCCCGTCCACCCACGTGCTCAACGGCTTGAGATCGGCAATCTGTCGCGGCGGGACGGTCATCAGGTCGCCGTCGAGGATCACGAAGTCCGCCCGCATGCCCGTCTTCAGCGTACCGACCTCGTTTTCCATGAAGGCGGCGTAGGCCGCGCCGCGGGTGAAGCCGGCGAGTGCCTGGATGCGGCTCACGCGCTGGTCGGGGAGCCAGCCGCCCGGCGGCTGGCCGTTGAGATCCTGGCGGGTGACGGCGGCGTAGAGGCCGAGCATCGGGTTGACGTGCTCGACCGGGAAATCCGAGCCGAAGGCGAGCGGCACCTTTTCATGGATGAAGCGCTGCCACGCGTAGGCGCCCTTTAGCCGCTCCGCGCCCAGACGCTGCTCGGCCCACGGCATGTCCGAGGTCGCGTGGGTGGGCTGCATCGAGGCGATCAATCGCAGCTTGGCGAAACGCGGGATGTCATCGAGCGCGAGGATCTGCGCATGCTCCACGCGCCAGCGGTGATCGCTGTCGGCGTGATCGCCCAGCACCGACTGGTAGGTGTCGAGCACCATGCGGTTGCCGCGGTCGCCGATGGCGTGCGTGGCGACCTGCACGTGGCAGCGATAGGCCTTTTCCACGGCGCTGCGATACGCGTCCGGCGACGTCACGAGGATGCCGCGATTGCCGTGGTCGTCATTGTAATCGGTGAGCAACGCCGCGCCGCGGCTGCCCAGCGCACCGTCCATATAGAGCTTTACCGTGCGCATCTGCAGGCGGCCGCTGGCGTCGGCCCAGTGTCCGCCCTGCGTGCACAGCCAATCCAATGCGGCGTGGTTGCCGTCGGCCATCTCGTAGAGACGCAGCGGGATCTCGCCCGCCGCCGCCATTTCCTGCAGCACCTTGAAGTCATCGAGGCTCACGCCGGGGTCGTGGACGCCGGTGAGTCCCACGGCAACGGCGTCGGCGAAAGCGGCCTTGTAGGCGTCTCGCGTCTGCTCGTGGCTCAACGGCGGGATGGCATCGGCAACCAGGCCGACCGCGCCGTCCACCAGCACACCGGTGGCCTTCTTGCCCTCGCGCACGATGCGGCCGCCCTGCGGTTGCCAGTCGCCGTCCAGCGCCTTGGTGGCGTGATTCATCGCCGCGGTGTTGACCCACACCGCGTGGCCGTCGATGCGCTCGAGATAGACCGGCCGATCGGGAAAGGCCGCATCCAGGTCCGCAGCGGTCGGGAACTGCTTGCCCGCCCAGCGATTCTGGTCCCAGCCGCGACCGATGAGCCAGGCACCCTTCGGCAGCTTGGCGACGCCCGCCTTCAACCGCTCGACGATTTCCTGCTTGGACGAGGCGCCCACCAGATCGACCTGGATATGGGTCATGCCCAGGCCGAGCATATGGCCGTGCGCATCGATCAGGCCGGGAATGACCGTGGCCCCTTGGGCGTCCACCTTGGTGGCATCCGGATAGCGCTTCTGCAGGTCGGCCGTGTCACCTACGTCGAGCAGGCGACCATCTTCTTTCCATGCCAGTGCCGTGGCTTCCGGGCGCGAGGGGTCCATGGTGTGGATGTGGGCGTTGACCAGCAGCGTGGTGGCCTGCAATGGCAGGGCAGCCAGCGCGAGCAAGGCGATGGACGAACAGCGGAGCGACAGACGCATGATGGGGTCCTGGCCATGAGACCCTGCGACTTTGCCCAGCCGGCGTCATTCAGACAAGCGGCCCTGCAGCATGCGGGGCCCGTCCGCTTCGTTGCCCGTCAGGCCGCCCGTCCGAGAAAAGGGGCGGAAGATGCGAACTGCGCGAGGCGGATGGTCGACTCGGTGCCTGGCATTTCGACGCATACGGAGCGCCCCGAACGCAGGTGCTCGTCACGCGCGACTTCACGTGCGAGCCGGATGGCCGCAGGCAATTGCAGGTGACTGAACAGCGAGGCACCGGAGCGGCATACGTTCCATTGGCCTTCGGCGGACTGCTTGAGCGAATAGGTGACCATGTGTTCCGAACCCAGTAGCAAGAGGGAGAGCCCCGTCACTTCGATCGCGTGAGCGCGAAGCTCACCAACATGTCCGTTCTGGACCGACCAAGAGTGCACTCGATCTACGGAGGAACCTATCGGCTCCTCACTGAGTATTGCGTAGGAATACGACTACATTCGTAGGACGGATACAGTGGGCCTGTTTTCCCGCCAAGGCAACTGTTTCACACCTGATACACGCCGGCTTGTCCCGTCGTCCGGCAGGGTGTTGTCTTGTAGCCACAGGCACATGGCAAGCGGCGTCCCATGCCGTGCATTTTCCGGAGGCACTCCGATGGGCAGGCAAGCCACTGAGGACATCGTTGTCACACATCCCGAGCGGGTGCTCTATCCCGAGCTTGGCATCACCAAGGGGGATGTCGCCGAGTATTACCGCGCCGTCATGGAGTGGTTCCTGCCCGGCGTCGTCGATCGCCCGACATCGGTGCTGCGTTTTCCCGACGGCATCGGTGAGCAAGGTTTTTTCCAGAAGCACCCGATGCGCGGACTGAGCCATGCGGGCCACGTGCGGCTGCGCGAGGAAAGCGGCAAGTGGGCCGAGTATCTGTGCCCGAACGATGCCTCTTCGGTGATCGGCCTGGTGCAGTTCGGCACGATCGAATTTCACCCATGGGGCGCTCGCGCGAATTCGCTCGAGGAGCCGGACTATCTCGTCTTCGACCTGGACCCGGGCCAAGGCGTGAGCTGGCGCGACATCGTCGACGCGGCGCGCCAGATGAAGCGGCGTCTTGGCAAGGTCGGCCTGGATAGCTTCGTGCGCACCACCGGCGGCAAAGGTTTGCACGTCGTGCTGCCATTGCATGCCGCGTGCACCTGGGACGACGCCAAGCATTTCGTGCAAGGTTTCGCCCGCACGCTGGCCAACGAACAACCGGATCGTTTCATCGCGAAAGCCGCGATGGACGAGCGTGGCGGCAAGATCTTCATCGACTACCTGCGCAACAGCCGCGGAGCCACCAGCGTGGCGTCCTATTCGCTGCGTGCGCGTGCCGGCGCCACGGTGGCGACGCCGCTGCGGTGGCAGGATCTGGCCAAGTGCAAGGGACCAGGTGATTTCACGATAGACACGGTACCGCGACGACTGGCAAGGCTGCGCGGCGATCCGTGGGAAGGCTTCACCACGCTGCGGCAGGACCTGAAGCAGGCGTTGCACGCCTACGCCGAAGCGGACTAGTGAAGCGTTCCGACCAGCGCCTCGATGCGCCCCAGCGCTGCCGAAACGAAATAGCGGTTGTCGAGCACGCAGCGCACGGCATCGGCCAGATCCTCACCCGCTGAGGCCTTCAGCACATACCCCTTGCCGATGGTCAGCGCGGCGCGCGCCAGTGTCGGATCGTCATGCACGGTGATGAACACCACCGGCAGCCCGGGCAGCTCCGTCAACAGCTCGCGGGCTGCCTGCATGCCATCCATGCCGGGCATGCTGATGTCGGTGACCACCGCATCCGGTCGAAGACGGCGAACCGCCTTCACCAGCGCCTCGCCGTGCCCGACTACCGCGAGCACATCGAAATCTCCGCCAAGCACTTCGCGGATCTGTTCGGCGACGGGAGGATGGTCTTCGGCCAGAACGACCGTCGGTCGAGTCACGCTCGCCCCCAGAACGGATAAGGCTACCGACGCAGCATTATCCATCGCGGAAACTTCCGCCACCGAAAGAGAACCGAGTTTCCGCTACGTAAAATTACCTTGGCTGGCGCGCGATTTCGCGAAACCGTGAACTTTTCACCGGTTGGCTAGAACAACAGGCCGAGATCCTCCGCGCGACGCACCAGCTCGAGCGTGGAGTGCACGCCCAGCACCTGCATCATCGTGTACTTGTGTGCTTCCACCGTGCGCACCGAAAGACCGAGCTGCAGGGCGATCTGCTTGGAACGCAGCCCCTCCCCTACCAGCCGCAGCACCTGCAATTGCTTGGTGGTGAGATTGCGCATGTCGGTCAGCTGCCCGCTGATGTAGCGGGCGCCCAGCGCCGGCGTCACGTAGGTGCCGCCCAGCATCACCTGCTGTGCCGCATTGCGCAGGTCCTCGCCGGCCGAACACTTCAGGATGTAGCCGCTGGCCCCGGCACGCAGCGCCGCCACGGCCAGCGCCGGCTCCATGTGCATGGTGAGGAAGATGAGCCGGGTTCCCATGCCTACCTGGCGCATGCGCTTGAGCGCGTCCATGCCGTTGCAGCGCGGCATGTTGATGTCGGCCACCACCAGATCCGGCTGCAGGCGACGCACGGCATCGACGAGTGCCTCGCCATCCGAAACGATCTCCAGCAGTTCGAAATCTTCGTCGAGGATGTGCTGCACGCCCTCGGCGACCATGCGATGGTCGTCCGCGATGATCAGGCTTGGCCGTGCAGCGGCTTGTACGGTCCTAACGGAATGCATATGCATAGTTCGGTCCCTTTCCCCAGAGTCGATTGCAAGCCATAGCTGCCACCAAGCAGCTTGGTGCGCTCGTCGATGCTCATCAAACCAAGTCCCCGTTGCCCCTCGGTCTCCGCGGCAAATCCCTTGCCGTCGTCCTTTATGGTGAGATTCACTCGCTCGTCACCGATCTGCAGTGCTACTTCGATTCGCTGCGCCTCGGCATGTCGTACCGCATTGCCCAGGCCTTCCTGCGTCACCCGGTAAAGACACAGCGCCACATCCTCGGGCAGATCCTTCGCATGTGGCGATACCTTCAATTCGATGTGTGGACCACTGCGGTGCCGCTGCGCCTGGCAGAGCGTCGCCAAGGCTGCCGTCAGTCCTGTCTGAGTAAGCATGCTCGGATGAAGGTCGTGTGAAAGATGGCGCACGTCCTCCGACAAGGCGATCAGCTCGCTCTGCAGCTGGCTCACGTCGCTGCGATTGCTCTCGTCCACCTTCCTGCGGAGAGCACTCAGCCGGATGGACGCGACGGCAAGACGCTGGTTGATGTCGTCATGGAGGTCGCGCGCAATGCGTGCCCTTTCCTGCTCCTGCGCCACGATCAGGCGACCGGCCAGTTCGCGGACTTCGCTGCTGCTGGCGGACAGCGCGCGCTGCGTCGTCCGGCGCTGCTCGACCATGGCTGCGAGGAACAGCGACGCGATCGTCATGCCCAGCATCCACAGCTGCACGCCGAGGTTGGTATGGTCCACGCCGCCCTGCACGAAGGGGCCTTCCTGCGAGAGGCTCAACTGGATCGCGATGATGCCGATCACGAGGTTCACCACGCTGGTTCCGGGAATCTGCGAGCGCAATGCGACGTAGATCGCCAGCGGAACCGGCGCGAGCAACAGCAGCGGACGCACCGCCGCGATGTCTCCCAGCTCGCGCCACCCCAGCCAGAGAATGACCAGGGCGACCATGGTGATCACCAGCATGTTCCAGCGCGGCAATGCATCCCGGCGCAGCGACGATGCAGGATTGGCCAGGCTGACGATGGCCGGCGGCAACACGGCGTAACCAAGCGCATCGGCCAGGCCGACGTGCCACCACGGGCCCGACAACCAGGGCGCCAGGGAGATCACGGAAGCCAGCCAGGCGATGAACGCCGCCGTCGCCAGCGGCAGCAGCGCGACGGCGACCACCAGGAATCCCAGCAGCCGAGTGAAGTCGTCGATGGACTGGTCGGCACGAAACCGGCTGATGACCCAGGCGGCGGCATTGATCAGCAGCAGCACGACCACGTGGGCCAGCCACATGCCCTGCAGCGGCAACCCCAGCACCACGGCGAAGCTTCCCATGCCGACCAGCCAGCCCAGGTCGTAGGCGATCCAAAACCGAAAGGGCTCGCAGAGCAGCGCGGACAGCAGCAACGGGCCGGGCAACCAGATCACCTGCGTGTCGCTCTCGTGATTCCACATGGCAATCGACAGCCACTGCAAGGCTGCCGCGGCGACGAACAAGCCGACGCCGCGCGCCAGATGAGACAGACCGTCAGTCCATGCCTTTTCGCCCATGCATCCCCCATCCGGGTCCCCCGCGACGTCCAAGCATGGACGCCCATCCGAAGCGGGTACGACGCATCTCGCGCTGGTACCCGTCGCGTTCGTAATTTCTCCATGGATCGCGTCACGTCCTCGTGATGACTTGCGTAGATCTACGGGGCCGTGGCGGAAGAAAGTGCCGGCCCACGCCGTCGAAATGGGGCGGACGATTCTCGGCGCTGGCCGGTCATCGGCATTTCCGCAGCACCGGCCCAGTATTTTTACTGAGCCGGTTTGAGTGAAAGTTCGCTTACCTCCGGACTTCGGACGGCCCAAGCTGATGCAAAGCCATGGGGCCACACATCGAGGAACCGGCAGATGCGGCTTGACTGCGCGCCACCGCTCATCGTCGTCCACGCCGGCCCGCCAAGCACGCGCCGCGGCGGGCGACGGCTGCGCTGAGCCATGGCCAGCCGCGGCGGCAAGCAAGGCAAGGTTCGCCGGCTTCGCGTCCTGCTCGCGGACGAGCATCGCTGCGTTGCCGAAGGGCTGGCGGGCCTGCTCGCCAAACGCACCGACTCCGTGCGCATCGTGCATGACGGCGAGGCGCTGTTGCTGGCCGCACTCAACGGCGAGGCCGATCTGGTGATCACCGATATCGCGCTCGCACCCTTCAGCGCCCTGCATGCATTGAGGCGATTGCGCAAGCAAGGCTGCGAGGTGCCCGTGATCGTGCTTTCCACGCATGGCGAACCACTGATCGTGCGCGAAGCCATGCAGGCCGGTGCCAATGGCTACATCCTCAAGCAATCGACCAGCGATGAGCTCTACAGCGCCATCGAAGCAGTCGCCGCCGGCAACCAGTACGTCTCCCCGGAGCTGATGGCGTCGCTGTTGCAGGCTCCCGAGGCGGCGCACCGGCTCACGAGACGACAACACGACGTGATCCGCTGCATGGCAAGGGGCCTGCGCACCAGCGAGATCGCCGCCACGCTCGGCATTTCGGTTCGCACGGTGGAAAGCCACCGGCAGGCGTTGCTCGATCTGCTCGGCGTGCACAGCGGCGTGGCTTTGATCCGCGAAGCCGAGCGCCTGGGGTTGATCCCGCTCACGCCCTACGACGCCCATGCCAACGGTGGAGAAGAACCATGATCGTGATCGGCTCGTTCCCGCCCTGCATGCGCGTTGCGCCTGTCATCCACGCTATCCGCATCGAAAGAGGAGGATCCACGTCATGAGGCCACTCCGCTACGTCGTACTGCTTGCATCCTCGCTGCTCGTGGCGTGCTCCGCCGTCACCGTCACTAACCAATGGAAGGACCCGACCTGGGCCGGCCCACCGGTTTCCAACGTGCTCGTGCTCGGCATCGCCAAGAGCGACACCAATCGCCGCCTGTTCGAAGACACGCTCGCCGAACAGCTGCATGCCGCGGGCGTCACGGCCGAGGAGAGCTACGCCGTGATCCCGTTGGGTGGCGGGTCCCAGGAAAAACTCGTCGAACTGGTGAAGAACAGCGGGGCGCAGGCCTTGCTGGCGACGCGTGTCCAGCGCGTCGAGCAGAAGACCAACGAAATGACCTCGGGGCCGGCCTATGGCCGTTTCTATTCGTGGTACGGCAACGCCTGGTCGATGTCCCCCGAACTCACGCAATACGATGTGGTCACTTTGGAAACCAGCGTGTGGGATCTGAAAACCGAGAAGGTCATCTGGTCCACCACCACCGAAAACGTCAGTTCTACCAACATACCGCAGGCCGTGCGCCAGCTCGCGTCCACGCTTATCCCCAAGCTCAAGAGCGACGGTGTGATTCGCTGAGCTGGAACGAGGGCGGCGTGGTCTTCGCCGCCATTGCGCTTTTCCTTTCCCACGGAGCGCCAACATGAATAACCTCGCCGTCCGTCTCATCACCCTGGGCTGTTGCGCCATCGCCACCGCTGCCCTTGCCCAGCAACCACCGCCGATGCCGGTGGCCTATCCGGCCCAAGGCCAGAACGCGGCCCAGCAGCAGGCGGACAAGAGCGCCTGCATGTCGTGGGCACAGACCAATGCGCCGACGCAACCGGTGCCCGCGCAGCAGACCGGCCCCGCCGTTGGCGGAGGACAGCGTGTCGCCGGCGCGGCACGAGGCGCGGCGGCCGGCGCCGTGATCGGCGGCGTTGCCAATGACGATGCCGGCCACGGCGCCAAGGTGGGCGCCACCGCCGGCGTGGTGGCCGGCGGGATGCGTGCGCGACAACAGCGGCGCGAGCAGAACGCGGCAGCGGCCCAGGTGCAAAGCAACAACGCCACGAATGTCGGCCAGGCGTACAGCGCCTGCATGCAGGGCAAGGGTTATACCGTCAACTGACGAACCTCTGTGGGATGGCGTGGCGCGGTGTCAGCGCCACGCGCTACCCACCTGGATGTAATACGCGTGGTCGTCCTGGCTGCGTGCCCAGTCGAGGCCTGCGTACAAGCCCAGCGCGCGTGCGATCAGGTAACGAAAACCGACGCCCTCCGTCGCGTGCGTGCTGGCATCCCCGAAACCAACGCGCCGTCCCCATGCCTTGCCTGCACCACCGAAGCCGATCAGGGCCCAGCGCGGCGTGAGATTCCAGCGCAGCTCCGCCTCGATCATGCCGACGTTCTCGTCCTGGTAACGACCGTAGGAAATGCCGCGCAGGTCGATCGATGGCAATTGGTAGAACGGCGTCTCGCCCCGGGCGGCCCGGACATCGGCGCGCAAGCCGAGCACCCAGCTTTGCGCGACGGGTAGATAGCCGTAGACGTGCGTGCGATAGGTCTGGAAGGTGTTGTCGCTGCCGAACGCCGGCGCATACGCCGTCCCTTCCAGGCGCCACAGCCAACCCCTCGATGGCGTGAGCGTGTTGTCGCGCGAATCGTAGCTGAGCCCCAAGCCAAGCCCCGACGCGCGGCTGGCAAAATCCTTGGGCTGGAAGTACGGGCGATCGCTTTGCAGGTTGAGACGGCTATCCAGATCCATGTAGATCCATCGCCCCGACAGGAACCAGTCGCTGCGCCCCAGGCGCCGTGACACTTGCTGGTAAGCGAAGATGCCATCGAGGTTGTAGCCGATCTTGTGCGATTCCTGCAGCAGTCCCTGCGTATAGAAGTCCAGGTTCACCGAGGCCTTGCCGGCGAGAGCCGCGTAACGCCAGCTGTCGTCCTTGAAGTGGAAGCTGCCGCCGCCGCCGAACCCCCACGTGCCATTCTCGGTCTTGAAGGCGCCCACACCGTAGATGTTCGGCGGAATGCGGTCGCCCCGTTCCTTCGATGCTTCCGACTGCGGCGGGCGCTGGAAAAACACGGCCGCCAATCCACCGCCGGTGCCCACGGCCGGTTCGGTGATGATGATCGGCACCAGCAGCGCACCCTTGTGCTGCAGCAGCCATCGCGACATGTCGACATCGCCGTCCTTGGGATCCTTGAAGGCGTCCCACCATGAGCCTTTCGGCGCATCGCCTGTGTCAGCCGCAATGGCAGACGGCAAGCCTGGATCGACCGCGGCATGCGAAGCGACCTCGTTCACCGGGACTTCCCTGGTGTCCTCTCCCGGCATGGCATGAACCTGCTGCACGGCAGCGGCCCATACCATCAGCGACCAAGCAAGGCTGTGTTTGCGTGCCATCCCGGCCCTCGCAAGCAGTTCGATGTCGGGTCCGCTCATCCGCAGGCGCCGTCGGCGCGCGGCCTGCCCGTGAGGGCGGAAGCGTGCGCGTCAACGACGCGCAAGGTCAGCTTGCCGCACGGCACGCAGGCGGCACAGCGCAAATACTCGGTAGTCGGCTAGGTAAATCTACCCGGTCGTCCGTCGCCGTCGCACGGAGCGTCGGCTCACTGCTCGGGCTTGACCTCTTGCCAGCTGCTGTCGGGATCGAAGGATTTCATCGCCTCGGCGATGCTCGCCCCGTTCTTGCCCAGGTCCTTCTCGAAGACCTCGCCATCATGGCTCACCATGAAACTCATCACGCCGGTCTCGCCGTACTGCGAGGGCCATGCAATGAGCGCGAAGCCACTGGTCATACGCCCGCCCACGACGTAGTTGTAGGCGCCGCCCGGTGCCGACGGCCCTTGCGAGGTGAGGATGCGGTAGCGGTAGCCGTGGAAATCCGGCCCCGTGGGCTCTTCGCCCACGAACCGTTCGCCCAGTGGACTCTGGGGTCCGTCGCCCGTCGCTGGCCAGTACAGTCCATCGTGCTTGCCGGGACTGCTCCTGAGCTTCTGTGCGTATTGCAGCACGTGATCGCCATCGCGATCCTCCGCCGCATACTCGCGCTGGGCGTCGTAGTACGCGAGCATCGCCTGTTCGGCTGCCAGTTCGTTCGCGCCGATGCGGCGAACACGAATTTCTTCGGCACCTTTCTTCAGATCGAAGTGCCAACCGTCCTTGCCCTGCACCATGGGCAAGGGCAGCACCCAGTTCTCGGAACCGACATTGAGATGCGCCACGCCGTCGGCGGTCTCGATGCGATGGCTTTCGTCATAACGCTTGAGGAACAGATCGACGTCATCGCGATCGATACCTTCCGTCGGTATGTAGTCCTTCCAGTCGGCACCCAGCACCTTGGCGAAAGCGACCTTGTCGCTATCGCGCAAGGCTTTGACGAAGGCCGTGACTGCGGCATCCGCCGTTGGGTAGCTGGCTTCCTGCGCCATGACGAAGGAAGCGGCGGTGAAGCCCGACCACAGCGTCAGGGCCAGCACGAAGCGAAGTGTCCATGGATTGCGGTTCATGGTCAGACTCCTAGGCGACGGCGTCCGCCACCACCGCCACGACTGGGCGCTGGGCGTGACATCTGCCGGCCACCACCGCCGCCGGCACCACGTGACTGGGACATCGAACGCTGGCTCGCCTGTCCACGATTCATCTGCGAGCGCGACGATCCGGGCGATTGCGAGCCGCTGAATGCATTGTTGCGAGCGCCACCCGACTGCCGGTTGCCACCGAAATCCTGGCGTGAGCCACCGCGATCTGCTCCACTGAAATTGCCACGGTCGGCCACCTGGCCACCACCGCGATTTCCCCCGTTGACGTTGCCGCGATCCCCTGCGCCCTGCCCTCCGCGATTGCCGCCGGACGGACGGTTGAGCGCCGCACCGGTCTCTCCTGCACCACGCCGTGCAGCCATGGAGGAACCATTGTTCGTGGCGCGGTCGAAGCTCTGCAGCGAATTCTGTCGACTGGCATCGCGGGCCGAATCACGACCGCGGAACGCTTCGCGCTGTTGCGAACCACCTCGGCCCTGGTCAAAGCGCTGGCGGCTGGCGGAGTCGCGATAAGGCGTGCCTCGTCGATTGTCGGGATTGTGGTTCCATCGCTGGTTGCCGTTGCCGGAGATGCGGTTGTTGACGTTGTTGACGCTGTTGTAGCGATTGACGTTGACGTTCACGTCGCCGTGGCCCCAGTTGAAACCGCCCCACAACGCACCGGTGATCGCGATGCCCACGCCGAAGGCCATGCCCGCGGCCAGGGCCTGGCCCGGGTAGTAGCCATACGGCGGCGGCCAATACGTCGGCGGATAGGAGGGATACGGCCATGCGCCGTAAACCACCGTCGGGTTGTATTGCGGCACGTACACCACCTGCGGATTCGAGGGTTCGATCTGGATGATGGTGGTGCCTTCGGTCGATCCCGGTGGCGCCGCCTGCTCGGTCACCTTCTGCTGCTCGTTCGACTTGAGATTGCCCGATGCCTTCGCCTGCGCACGCAATCGCTGCACCGACGCCATCACGTCGTCGGGCTGCGCCAGGAACGCATCACCCACGTTCTGCACCCAGTCGGGATGCTCCTTCATCTGTGCGAGCACCTGCGGAAACGCCACCAGCGATTGCACGCTGGGATCCCAGGGCTTGGTGTTCACCTGCTTGACCGCGTCGTCGCCCTTCGCCTTCGGGTTGGCCGCCGACCAGGCTGCTGCTTCGGCGACGTCGCTCGGATACGTCGTGGCCATGAATATCTGCGAGAGCAGTGCATCCGGATAGAGCGCCACCGGCGCCAGCATCTGATCAAGCTGCTGGTTGTTGTAGATCTTCTGGCTCTGGGCCTGGTTCTGGCTCTGGGCCTGGTTCTGGGGTTGCGGCTGGCTCGCCTGCGCATGGACCGCGCCCGAAAGCACGATCGGCAACAACGCAAAACGCCAGAGGCACGTCCGCAGGAACCCACAACGCATCGTCGTCTTCATGGTGCCGCTCCCATGCCGCCTTTGGCGCCCGCATCAGCTTGACTCCACCGACGCCCGGTCTGCCACTGCATTTATGCGGTAGCTGCGCTAAGTAAAACTACCTAGGCGTGGCGCCCGAGGTGTCCGTGTTCCAGACCTCCGTAGAAATACGCATGGGCGGATACGTAATAGTTCGCTGTGTGCAGGCGGGGAAACGTTCCACCATAAACGCACCATTTCCGTGGGGAGCATTCGTCATGCGCCGTTTCATCACCCTGCATCACAGGTATTTCGTGCTCTCCCTCGGCCTGGCAATCGCAGCGTCGCTTGCTGCGCCCGCCGCCAAGGCCGACACATCGGATTTCTGGGACGGCAACTGGCACGGCAACATCCAGCCCTATGTCTGGCTGCCTGGCATCAGCGCAGAGACGCGCTACCAGTTGCCCAACAACGGTGGCGAGGTGCAGCAGAAGACGGACAACAACATCTTCTCCTACCTCAGTGGCGCTTTCATGCTCGACGGCACCGTGCGCAAGGGCGACTGGGGCATGTACGGCGACATCGACTGGGTGAAATTCAGCGGTGAAAAGGGACGTTTCACCGATATCGGCGGCGACCGGATCGGCGCCGGCGCGAACCTCGATACGCGATGGGGCTTGAAGGGCGGCATGGTGAACCTGGCCGGCCTTTACACCATCGCCCATACGGGACAGGGCTTCATCGATCTGTTGTTCGGCGTACGCTACCTCTGGGTCAAGGGCAACCTCGACTGGAACTTCTCGCTCAACGGCAACGCCGGCAACGTCAACATCGCCCGCAGCGGCCATCTCAACAACCAGATGCATGTCACCGATGGCATCATCGGCATACGCGGCAATTGGTCACCGTTCGAGGACAAGCGCTGGTTCTTCCCCTATTACCTGGACTTCGGCGCGGGCAGCTCGGACACGACGTACAAGTTCAGTTTCGGCGTCGCCTACGGTTTCGATTGGGGCGACATCGGCTTCAGCTACCGCGACATCAATTACAGCCACAGCGGCAACGACAAGTTCATCAAGGACCTGACGCTGAGCGGCCCGACGTTCAGCGTCAACTGGAACTTCTGAAGGGCACGGACCACGTCATCCACCCTGAGCGGGCCTGGCAGGCAGGCCCTGCCTGGACCGCTCAGGCGGGTTCGATGTAACGCAGCAGCAGGCGAGCGCTCTCGCGCCCCTGCCAGTCGTTGATCACCAGCTCGTAGACGGCGCGCAGCACCGACGGTGGCGGCGTGCCTTCGTACGCGTTGAACATCACCGCGTCATGGACCGAGCCATCGCGCGGATCGCGCAGATGGAGGCGCAGGTGCTTGTCACCCATCACGCGCCAGCTCGCACACTCGAACAGGTTGTCGAACAGCGGCTCAGGGAACGCCTGCCCCCACGGCCCTGCCGCACGCAATTGGCGCGCCAGATCCAGCGTGGCAGCACCCGCCGGAAGTTCGCCATCGGTGAGCTGCACCGCCTGCAGGTGATCCTCGTCGAGCCATTCGCGCGCGATCGCATCGAAGGCTTCGGCGAAGCGCGCATAGTCTTCCGTCTTCAGGCTGAGCCCCGCCGCCATCGCGTGTCCGCCGAAGCGCGCAATGAGGCCGGGATGCCGGGCATCGATCATTGCCAGCGCATCGCGGATATGAAAGCCCGCGATGGAACGCGCCGAGCCTCGCAACTCCTCGGTCATCTCTTCGCTGGCCGGAGCGAAGGCGATCACGGGACGATGCAGGCGTTCCTTCAACTTGGACGCCACCAGCCCCACCACGCCGGCGTGCCATGTGGGTTCGTACAGCGCCACGCCGATCGCATCGGTCTCGATCGTGTGCGACAGCATCACCTCCGCCTCGGCCACCATGGCGGCCTGCAGTTCGCGGCGTTCCTGGTTGATCGAACTCAGCAGTTCGGCATATCGGCGCGCTTGCGCGATATCGTCGGTGAGCAGGCATTCCACGCCGATGCGCATGTCTTCCAACCGGCCTGCCGCGTTGAGGCGGGGGCCGACGGCATAGCCCAGATCGCTCGCGCACAGTGTGGCAAGACTGCGCGAGCTGGCTTCCACCAGTGCCGTGACACCTGCACAACCGTGTCCGCTGCGCAGGCGGCGCAAGCCGGCTTCGACCAGCACGCGATTGTTGAAATCGAGCGGCACGAGGTCGGCCACCGTGCCTACCGCGACCAGATCGAGCAGCGTGGACAGGTCCGGCTCGCCGCCATCCGCAAACGCACCTTGCTCGCGCAGCGCACCGCGCAAGGCGAGCAGCAGGTAGAACATCACGCCGACGCCCGCCAGGGCCTTGCTGGGAAAGGCATCGTCGGCCAGGTTCGGATTGACCATGGCGTCGGCTTCCGGCAACTGCTCGCCGGGCAGGTGGTGATCTGTGACGATCACGCGGATGCCCTGCGCCTTCGCCGCCGCGACACCCGCGACACTCGCGACACCGTTGTCCACGGTGACGATCAGTTGCGGCCTGGGCTCCAGCGACTCGACCAGCGCGGGGCTCAGGCCATAACCATGGATAAAGCGATTCGGCACCGCGTAATCGACGTGCTTTGCACCCAGCATGCGCAATCCACGCACGGCGACCGCCGTTCCCGTCGCGCCGTCGCAGTCGTAATCGCCCGCGATCATGATGTGCCAGTCGCCGCGGATGGCCTCAATCAGCAAGGCCACGGCTTCATGCATGCCGCCGAGCTGCTGCGGCGACAGCAGACGCGCGAGCCGATACTCGGCCTGCTCGGGAGACAACACGCCACGTGCCGCATACACCTGCTGCACCACTGGATGGACGGCATTGCTCCAGCCACCTGGCATGCCCTGCGGCACGCGGCGACGCAGGCTGAGCACCTTCATCGCTGGCTCCCGCGCCAGAAACGCCAGCGGTGCCACGGCCGATGCAGCCATCGTTCGCCACTGGCGAAACTCAACTGCAGGGGTTGTTTCAACGCCAGTGCCTGGATGAGCGGCCACCACTGCGTGGCGATCTCGTCGACCGGCAAGTCCTGCAGATCCACCAGCCAGCCAGCCGAAGATGATTCGACGGCTTTCGGTGTCCGTTCGATGACGGCGACGCCGGCACGCCTGGCCAGCGCGCCGAGCAGCACGTCGTCGCCGATCACGCCCTTCAGCGTGGTGCGTACCCGGTTCGGCAGCGTGCCGCCGCCCCAGAGCCACAGGCTGTTGATCGGCGGCAGACCGAGTGCGCGACGCTCCGCGTTGCGGGGATGCTGGTGCAATACCACCTGCACCTCGTTGAGCAATACGCGCCAGCGGCGACCGTCCGCACCATCTGGCAGATGCTCGTAGAGGTCTTCGCCCAGCGCCTGCTCCGGTGCGGCGAGCGTCGGCGTCGGTGCGCCGGGGGGTAAACGCACGTGCCAATGATCGGGTGAGGACACTTCAAGGATCATCCCGGCATCGCCGAACACCGGCTTCAGCGGCTTGGCGAACGCCTGCGCTTCGTCCATGTCCAGTTGCATCTGGCCGCAGGCAAGCAATCGCGCACCGTTGAGGTCGGGCTGCACCCAGGCTGGGTCGGCGCACAACCAGCTCGCGCCGTCGGTATCGCCGGCGATCAGCTCGCGCGTGAGGGCGCCGGCAGGCAGGCCGCCCGGCACACTGAAATACGCGGCCAGCCCCGCGAGATATCCCTTGGCGCCCGGCGCAAGCGCATCCGCCTTGCGCAGCAGGGTTCGCAACGGATGCGCGGGGTCGAAACGCGCGAGGTCCGGCAGCCAGATCTCCAGCGGCGCAGCAGGCGATGCATCCATGGTCCGACTCATGCCTCGAGTTGTTCGTACAGTTCCAGCCACTCGCCTTCCAGGGTTTCCTTCTCCTTGCGCAGCTCCGTCTGGCGCTGGCCCAGGCGCATCATTTCCGCCGTGGGGCCGTTGTAGGTTTCAGGATCGGCCAATTTGGCATCGAGCGCGGCGAGTTCGCCTTCGATGCTGGCAACGCGCGTCTCGATCTTCTTCACGCGCTGGCGTGCGGTCTTCTCGTTCTCGCGTTGCGCGGCGGCGCGGCGGCGGCGTTCCTCCGGCGACTCCTCGCGGACCACCGGTTTTGCGTCCGCCTCTTCCTTGTTCTTGTTCTTCTTGGCTGCTGAACTGCGATTGCGCAGCCAGCGCGCATAATCGTCAAGATCGCCATCGAACGGCTCCGCCACGCCATCGGCCACGCGCCAGAAGCTGTCGCATACCAGCCCAAGCAGATGGCGATCATGCGAGACGAGCACCAACGCACCGTCGAACTCCGCCAGCGCGTCGGCCAGCGCTTCGCGCATGTCCAGGTCCAGGTGGTTGGTCGGTTCGTCGAGCAGCAGCAGGTTCGGCTTGTCCCACGCGATCAGCGCGAGCGCGAGACGCGCGCGTTCGCCACCGGAGAAACCGTCGACCGACTCGAACGCGCGATCGCCCGCGAAATTCCAGGTGCCGAGGAAATCGCGAATCGCCTGCGCGCCGACACCCGGCGCCTTGTCCTGCAGGTGATCGAACGGCGATGCGCCTTCGCGCAGGCTCTCGACGGTGTGCTGGGCGAAATAGCCGATCTTCAGGTCCTTGTGTGCCTTGCGCTCACCTGCCAGCGGCGCAAGCTCGCCGACCAGGGTCTTCACCAGCGTGGATTTACCCGCGCCATTGGGGCCGAGCAGGCCGATGCGCTCACCCGCCTCGAGCCGGAAGCGCACCTGGTGCAGAATCGTGGTGACGCCCTCGCCTTCCTGCACCGATGCCTCCAATGACGGGGCCACTTCGCGGAACTCGTCGGTGGGCGACGCCGCGCTGTAGCCCGCATCGACTTCTTCGAGCTGCAGCATCGAATCAGGCAGGCGATCGGGCACGGCGAACTGGAAGCGGAATGGACGATCCGCACGCACGGCTTCAGTGCCCGCGAGCTTTTCCAGTCGCTTCACGCGCGACTGCGCCTGCTTGGCCTTGCTCGCCTTCGCCTTGAAGCGATCGACGAACGACTGCAGATGCGCACGCTCGGCCTGCTCGCGCTCGTGCGCGATCTGCTGCTGGCGCAACTGCTCGGCGCGCTGGCGTTCGAAGGCGCTGTAGTTACCGGTGTAGAGCTTGGCCTTGCCGTCGCTCAAGTGCAGCGTGTGGCTGATCACGCCGTCGAGGAATTCGCGGTCGTGCGAAATCACCAGCAGCGTGCCCTGGTAGCGGCGCAGCCACTCTTCCAGCCACAGCACGGCATCGAGGTCGAGATGGTTGGTGGGCTCGTCGAGCAGCAGCAGGTCGGACGGCGCCATCAGCGCGCGCGCCAGGTTCAGTCGAACGCGCCAGCCACCGGAAAACTCCTTTACCGGCGTGTCGTGGGTATCTGCCGCAAAACCGAGGCCATGCAGCAGGCGGCCGGCGCGCGCACGCGCGTCGTAACCGTGCAGTTCCTCGATGCGGTGATGTGCGCGCGCCATGGCCTCGGTATCGCCGCGCGCCTGTGCGTCCATTTCGTCGCGCAGCGCGGCGGCGAGTTCTTCATCGCCGCCCATCACGTATTCGATGGCCGGGTCCGGCAGGGCCGGCGTTTCCTGGGCCACCGAGGCCATGCGCAGCTTGGCCGGAAGGTCCAGGTCGCCGGCATCGGCCTCGACCTTGCCCTGCAACGCGGCAAACAGGCTGGACTTGCCGCAACCGTTGCGGCCGATCACGCCCAGCCTCCAACCGCTCTGGATCACCAGGTCGATGTCGGAGAGCAGGAGGCGGCTGCCGCGGCGCAGGGCGAAATGACGAAAGGCGATCATAGAAAGAGCTTATCCGGACCGGGCGTCAGGCCGCCCGCAGCCGCCCATGATAGCGAGCCCCGCCCGGCGAATGCCCACCCCATCGCATTCGCGGCAGATTCACATGGATTGCCCCCGGCAGTTCTGCTACAACAGCGCGGCAACGCCACGCGCGGAGAGGGGACCCGTGAACATGTACGGCATCAACAAGTTCGGCATCAGTCTGTCCATGGTCGTGCTGCTGGCCGCGGCCGCCGTGAGCACGCCGGTGCGCGCCGACAACCTGCTCGTCAACCGCGTGCAGCAGGAACAGGGCATGGACCTGCCCACGCGCGGCATGAGCATGGACCAGGTCGAAAAGAAATACGGCGCCCCGCAGCGCAAGCTCAGCCCGCGCGGCGGCGACAGTGCCAAGCACCCGACGATCAACCGCTGGGACTACTCCAATTTCATCGTGTACTTCGAAAAGAGCCACGTGATCCACGCCGTGCTCAACACGCCAGCGGGCAACAACACCAATCCCGCCTCGGTCAACTAACGAATCGAAACACATCTCCTGCAGCGCGGCCCGTGGCGACACGGGCCGCGTTTTCGTTTCCGTGCCTTCCACACGGCATCGTTTACAATGCGCGCCTCTCGCAGCCTGCCGCCCCGCAAGCGCTGCCCTCCCCTTGCAAGAGACTCGCTCACGATGACCGACCATAACCTGCGCCTGCCGGCGGAATGGGAGCCGCAATCGGCCGTACTGATCGCCTGGCCGCACGCCGATACCGATTGGGCCGACCGCCTAGCCGACGTGGAGACCACCTACGTGGCCCTGGCCGCGGCAGTTACCCGTTTCCAGCCACTGATCATCGTGGTGGCGAGCAACGAGCTGCGCCTGCGCGCGCAGGCCCTGCTGACTGGCGAAGGCGTGGACCTGTCCAAGATCCGCTTCGTCGAGCTGCCCTACGACGACACCTGGCTGCGCGACTCGGGCCCGATCACCCTCAAGACCGACGACGGCCACTTCCAGCTCACCGATTTCCGCTTCACCGGCTGGGGCGGCAAGTTCGGCGCCGAGCAGGACGATGCGCTGGTCGCCGGCCTGGTGGGCGAAGGCGTGTTCGGCAAGGCCGCGCACAAGCGCGTCGACTGGGCGTTGGAAGGCGGCGGCATCGAAAGCGATGGCGTAGGCACCGTGCTGACCACCTGGCGTTGCCTTACGCAGCGCCACCCGGAACAGTCGCGCGAGGCCATGAGCGCCATCCTCAGCGACAGCCTGCACGCCCAGCGCGTGCTGTGGCTGGATTACGGCTATCTCGAAGGCGACGATACCGACGCGCATATCGATACGCTGGCCCGCTTCGCGCCGGGTGATCGCATCGTCTACCAGGCCTGTGACGACAAGGACGACCCGCACTACGACGAGCTGCGCCGCATGGGCGAGGAACTGGCTGCGCTGCGCACGCCGGATGGCCGTCCATACCAGCTTTATCCGCTGCCGTGGGCCAAGCCGATCCTCGACGAAGGCCGCCGTCTCGCCGCGTCCTACGCGAATTACCTGATCGTGAACGGCGCCGTGCTCGTGCCCGCCTATGGCGATACCGCCGACGACGAAGCCGCGCGCATCATCGCCGAGGCCCATCCCGGCCGCGAGGTCGTGCAGGTGCCCTGCCGGCCGCTGATCTGGCAGAACGGCAGCCTGCACTGCATCACCATGCAACTGCCCGCCGGGATCGTCTGAAGCGGCAACGCGCTGGAAACAGGCACGCGACACCCTATATAGCTGTTTCGGCCGCCCGTCCCTGCACGGGCCGGCGCGCCGTATCCATTAGACTTGGCGGCCAGCCTTCACCGGCAGCCCCACCGAGAAGACGCCGATGACCCGCAAGACCCTCAAAGTCGCCCTGCTGCAGGAAACCGACCGCGGCAGCCGCGACGCCAACCTCGACGCCATCGAAGCCGGCCTGCGCGAAGCCGCGGCCAAGGGCGCGGAGCTCGTGCTGCTGCAGGAACTGCACAACGGCCCGTACTTCTGCCAGCACGAGTCGGTGGACGAGTTCGACCTGGCCGAGACCATCCCGGGTCCCAGCACCGAGCGCATCGGTCGGCTCGCGCATGACCTGAAGCTGGTGGTGGTCGCCTCGATCTTCGAGAAGCGCGCCACCGGCCTGTACCACAACACCGCGGTGGTGTTCGATCGTTCGGCCGTCATCGCCGGCAAGTACCGCAAGATGCACATCCCCGACGATCCGGCGTTCTATGAGAAGTTCTACTTCACGCCGGGCGACCTGGGCTTCGACCCGATCGACACTTCCGTGGGCCGCCTGGGCGTGCTGGTGTGCTGGGACCAGTGGTATCCGGAAGCCGCGCGCCTGATGGCGCTGGCCGGCGCCGAGCTGCTGCTTTATCCCACCGCCATCGGCTGGGATCCGAAGGACGAACAGGCCGAGAAAGATCGCCAGCGCGAAGCCTGGGTCACCGTGCAACGCGGTCACGCCGTGGCCAACGGCCTGCCTCTGCTTTCGTGCAACCGCACGGGCTACGAGGCCGACAAGGCCGGCGTGGGCAATGGCATCCAGTTCTGGGGCACCAGCTTCGTGGCCGGTCCGCAGGGTGAATTCCTGGCGCAGGCAGGCACCGACCAGCGCGAATTGCTCGTGGTCGATGTCGACATGGCGCGCAGCGAGCATGTGCGCCGTATCTGGCCGTTCCTGCGTGATCGCCGCATCGACGCCTATGGCGACCTGCTCAAGCGCTTCCGCGATTGATGAACCCGCATCCGGACGCCGGTTGTGCCGCGTCCGCAGCATCCCCATGCAGGGTATGACCCTGCCACAGCGACGCCAAGCATGAGCCAGACCGACATCGCCGACTCCCTGCCGCCCGTGCTGCGTGATCAGCCCATCGAGCGCGTTGTCCGCGACGGCGTGGAATACGTCGTGCTCGGCACGGCCCACGTGTCGCGCACCAGCGTGGAAGCGGTGGAAGCCCTGCTCGCACATGAGCATTTCGACGCGGTGGCGGTGGAGCTGTGCGACAGCCGTGCCCAGGGCATGCGCGACCCCGATGCGTTCAAGCAGATGGATCTGTTCCAGGTGATCCGCCAGGGCAAGGCCGGCATGGTGGCCGCCAGCCTCGTGCTGTCTTCGTTCCAGAAGCGCCTCGCGGAGCAATACGGCATCCAGCCCGGCGCCGAAATGAAGGCCGGCATGGACGGCGCCGACCAGCGTGGCCTGCCCGTGTGGCTGGTCGATCGCGAAGTGGGCATCACGTTGCGCCGTGCCTGGCACAGCGTCGGTTTCTGGCAGCGCTTCGGACTGATGGGCGGCCTGATCGCCAGCGTGTTCGAGCGCCAGGACATCGCGGAAACCGAAATCGAAAAGCTCAAGCAAGGCGACATGCTGGAGAGCGCCTTCAGCGAATTCGCCACGCAATCGGCACCGTTGTACCGCAGCCTGATCGCCGAGCGCGACATCTACATGGCCGCCCGCCTGCGCGAGCAGGCCGCGCAATCGGGCTACTGCGAAGGCCGGCGCGTGCTGGTGGTGATTGGTGCAGGGCACCTCAAGGGCCTGTGCGAACAACTACGCACGCAGCAGGGCGATCCGTCCGTCGAGGCATCCACGCTCGCCGCCGCGCCGCCCAAGGCACGCTGGCCGAAATGGGTGGCGATCGGACTGGTGCTCGCGGTGTTCGCGGCGATCGCCTTCGCCTTCCATCGCAACACGTCGCTGGGTGCAGCGGCCCTGCGCGACTGGGTCGTCTACACCGGCGGCTTTTCGCTGTTGGGCGCCATCATTGCGGGCGCGCATCCACTCAGCGCGCTGGCGGCCTTCGTGGCCGGCCCGATCAAGCCGTTCCGTCCCGGCATTCCTTCCGGCGGCATTAGCGCCATGACGGAAGCCTGGATACGGCGCCCGCGTGTGGCCGACTTCGACACGCTGCGTGACGACATCGGCCAGTGGCGCGGCTGGTGGCGCAATCGCGTCGCGCGCACCCTGCTCAACTTCTTCCTGGTGAGTCTGGGCACGATCATCGGCGAGTACACCGCCGGGATTCATATCTTCAAGAGCTTGTTCTAGCGCTTCGCAAAGGCGCAGCACCTGCCGCCGACCAAAACGTCCATTCGTCATTCCGGCGCAGGCCGGAATCCAGTTTCAGTATGCATCGGTTTTCGCGAACAGCTCCCCGGCGCTCTCGCGTCAGCCAGGCACTGTGGCAACTGCATGACCAGCCTTTGGCTGTTGTAAACCGCTTCCGGCCTGCGCCGGAATGACGGCAAAAGATCAGTGCATCCGCAACGACTGGTCCAACACGTCGAGCAACGCTTCGTTGCGATCGAGGCTCTGCTCCCAATACATGACGCCGCCCAATCCCTTCGCCTTGACGAAGGCCGCCTTGGCGCGAAGCGACTCCGGGTCTTCGTAGCTCACGAAGGTCCGCGTGGCCGCGTTCCACAGATAGGGCGCCTGCGCCTGCGCATCCCAGTGACGCACGTAGCCGTTCTTGTCGATGTAACTGGCCACCAGTTCGCGCCATGACGGGGCACCCACGTACTTGGCGTACTTCTGCTGCAGGCCGTCGTGTGCCGGATCGACGCCGGTAAAGGCGCGGCCGTAGAACGCCACGCCGAGATTGAGCTTCTTCGCCGGCACGCCCGCCGCAAGGAACTGCGCCACGGCCTTGTCGCCCGCGCGATCGTCGGCCGGCGCCAAGGCGGAAAGATGCAGACCGGCATGATGGCCCGTCGTCGGCGTCAGGCTTTGATGGAAGTCGTAGGTCATCAGGTTGAACCAGTCGAGCGAACGCGAGGCGCGTTCCAGCTCGATGCCCGCGACAAACTCGCTGTCCGCCGCGGCGATGGTCAACAGGTAGTGGCGGCCGCCGTGTTTCGCACCGAACTGGTCGAGACGCGCGCGCAGCGTTTCCAGCAGCAGGCTGAAATGGCGCCTGTCCTCCGGGCGATGGCTGATGCCCGGGCCTGGCAACGTGGGGTATTCCCAATCGAGATCGACGCCATCGACATCGTGCCTCTCCACCAGCGCCACCACGCTGTCGGCCATGTGCTGGCGCGAGGCATCGGTGAGCGCGGCTTCGGAAAAATAATCCGCGCCCCAGCCACCGATGGAAACGATCACCTTGAGGTTGGGATTGACCTTGCGCAGCGCGACGAACGCAGCCAGCGTCTTGTCCGCCACCGGGCTCGGGAACACCACGTTGCTCTCGGGATCGAGCTTGGCGAAGGCGTAGTTGATGACATCGAGCTTCTGTGCATTCACCGGCGGCAGGGGCGATGCATCCACGACGTAACCCACGATGCGGTAGCCGGCCGCGGGCGTCGCCGCCATGGCGGACATGGCGGACCACGCAAGCGCCATCGCGAGGCATCGCATCACCACGATCTTCCACCCGCGCCTGCCTGCGCGCACAGCCGGCCTGTTCGTCATGCTGGAATTCCCTGGTTGATTGGCGTCGAAGGGAGGGTCAAAGCCCTCGTCCTCGTATCGTGCCGCCGCGCACTGATAAGAATCAGTGGCTTGCGACATGTTGTCCCATCGTGAAGGCAACGACTATACTTCCGGGACTTTTCACCATGTACCAGCCGGAATCGTGGGGACGTTTCTGATGACTCGACTGCAACTGCTTGGCCTGACCGTGGCCGCAGCTATCTTCGCCACTGCCAGCGTGCATGCCGAGGGTGACAAGGCTGCCGGACGCAAGTTGATCTACACCTGCAACGGCTGCCATGGCGTGCCTGGCTACGCCAACGCCTACCCGAATTATCCCGTGCCGCGCATCGCGGGCCAGAACGAGCAGTACATCGTCAACGCGCTGCACGAGTACAAGAGTGGCGACCGCAAGCACCCGACGATGATGGCTCAGGCGCAGAGCCTGTCCGACAAGGACATCGAAGACATCGCCGCCTATCTTTCCAGCCTCGCCAAGTAAGCCAAGGACACTGATCCGCATGAAACGTGCACTGACCCTGCTTTCATTCGGCGCCGTCCTGGCGTTCGCCTCCACCCAGATCTTCGCTGCCGGCAACATCGAGAACGGCAAGCAGAAGGCCGCCACGTGCTTTGCCTGCCACGGCGCCGACGGCAATGCGGTCGACCCGCAGTATCCGCGCCTGGCCGGCCAGTACAACATGTACATCCAGCAGGCACTGCACGAGTACAAGAGCGGCCAGCGCGGCAACGCCATCATGAAGGGCTTTGTCGCCACGCTGTCCGACCAGGACATCGAGGATGTCGCCGCGTACTTCTCCAGCCTGCCGACCAAGCTGGACACGGTGAAGGGCCACATCCAGGGCGACAAGTAAGCGCCACGCGACACGCGAGAAAAGGCCCGCTTGATGCGGGCCTTTTTTATGGACCGCAGTCGAGCTCAACCCATCGCCGACTGGCCTTCCGTCTTGCGGTAATACGGGTTGCTGCCGCCACTATGGTCGGTGGCGTCGCGCACCGCGGTGATTTCAGGCACGCGTTCGCGCAGCGTCTTCTCCACGCCATGCTTGAGCGTGACGTCCACCGAGGCGCAACCGTGGCAGCCACCGCCAAACTGCAGCACCACCACGCCATCGGCATCCACTTCCAGCAGGGTCACGCGACCACCGTGCGAGGCGATCCTGGGATTGATCTCGGCCTCCAGCACGAAGCGCACGCGCTCGA
The DNA here is from genome assembly GCF_003264855.1 of Dyella jiangningensis. NCBI lineage: Bacteria > Pseudomonadati > Pseudomonadota > Gammaproteobacteria > Lysobacterales > Rhodanobacteraceae > Dyella > Dyella jiangningensis. Next base: position 180,468 of record NZ_NFZS01000003.1, read on the forward strand.
TCAGCCCGGCGTTCTCACCCGGTATCTCGCCCTTGATACGCGGCGCACGGATATTCAACTGGCCGCCGGTCGCGTTCGGTTCGAAGTCGATGCTCGCGCCTTCCAGCCAGGCCGCGCTGTCCCCTTCCACGTTGAAATCGAAGCCATCGCAGACGATGGTCCACTCCTGCCCGTTGAGATCCTCGGGTTCGGCAAACTCCAGCTCGCAATTGGCCGCCGGCGTGCCCGGCGACGTCACGCGCAGGCGGATGCTCAACCCGTCGATGCCCTGCTGGGAAAGCAGCCGCAGGAAGTGCTTCTGCGCGCGTTCGGAAATCTCGATCATGTCCACTCCAGCTGAAACTCCGGCGCTGCCGGAAAATACAGCACCATTTTAGTCCTATTTCGATATCGCTGCCGACTTTTGACTTTTGCCCGGCGAGCTTCGACGCTTCGCATCCTTCCTCTGCAACGGACCTATCGCCATGAGCCTCAGCCCACTCGCCAGCCAGCACTGCACGCCGCGCAAGGGCAAGGAGCACGCGCTGGACGCAGCCAAGGTCACCGAACTGCTCGCCACGCTGCCCGGCTGGCAGGTCACCAAGGACGGTAAGGCCATCGTGAAGGACTTCAAGTTCCGCGATTTCCACCACACGCTCGGCTTCATCAACGCGGTCGGCTTCATGGCCAACCAGGAAGACCACCACCCCGACCTCGAAGCCGGCTACGGCCATTGCCAGGTGCTGTGGTCGACACATGACGTCGGCGGCCTGTCGCTCAACGATGTCATCTGCGCCGCACGCGTCGAAGCCCTGCTCGAACATTGAGCGATACGGCCGCCATTCGGCGCCTCGCCAGCATCGCCGGCCTCGCGCTGGCGATGCTGGCGCTCCTTTGGCTGATGTCCCTGCTGTCCGCCTGGATCACGCGCGCCCGGCTGGTGCAGGACGCCCGGCAGGAACTCACTGCCTTGCGCGATGGCCAGCCACTATGGAAATGGCGCCTGCGCGGCCCGACCGACCTCGTAGCCAGCCGCGTTTTCGGCAGCGCGACCGTGACCCACGGCGCCGATGCGCTGCGCATCAGCAGCCATGACGGCACACCGTTCGAACTGGGCTTGCCGCTGGAAACCCCGATCGATGCCGCGCACTGGCCGCTTCTCGAACTCCAGCTTCACAGCACCGCCGCGGGCATGCTCAGTCTGGTCTATCAGGCCAGCGAATCCACCGCTGCCTGTACGGCCAATGAGGTTGCGCCGATCAGGAGTGGCCAGGCGCGGTTGTCGGTCGACCTGAAGGCTGCCATCTGGCGCACCAGCGCGGGGCAAGTCTGCAGCGCGCCCGGCGTAGTAGCGTATATGCTGCGCGTGCGGATGCAGGTTCCGGCCGATACCCAACTGCGAATAGGCGACGTTGCGCTCGCTTCGTCGAAGCTGCCGATGCTCCCCGCCACCATCGCCGCCGATACCGCCGATGTCCAACTTCCCCAGCCGCAGGGTGGCCTTGCCCTTCCCGACCTGGCCGCCCCGCTGGTCCGACTGCCAGCGGGAGCATCGGCCGAGTCCATGGTGGCCCTGCGCGAATCCATTCGCGCGCAGCGCCCTGCCGCCTTGGTGTTGCCCGCGGGCGTAGCGCTCGCGGCTGGCCGTTACGGGCCCGCTCCCGCATGGTGGGACTGGGCCGCATGTGGCCTCTATCTGCTATGGCTGACCGCGCTGACCTGGCGGCAAACACCAGGCGTCGCGCGACCATGGATCGAGGCCATCGCGATCGCCGCGGGCCCGCTCTGGCTGATTGCCGGCCTGCGCTGGGGTCCGCATGTTTCCATTCCCGGCGTGGCCGCCTTTCTCGCCGCCATTGTGTTCGCCGGTGTAAGCGAATGGCGCCGCCGTCCCGTCTCCTGGTCCTGGCTGGGCCGAAGCTGGCAGGACTGGCTGTGGCCCTTGCTGCCACTGCCGGTCGCGTTCGTCCTCATGCTTGCGGATGGACATGGGCTGATCCATCTCGACCCCAAGCACATCGCCGCTTATTTCGGCTGGGCCCTGCTCCAGCAATGGGCGATGCTGGCGATCGTGATGGGGCGCCTGCGGCTCACCGCCCTGCCGACGCCGGTCGTCATCCTCGTCACCGCGGGCCTGTTCGGCCTGCTCCATACGCCCAATGGCTCGCTGATGCAGCTGTGCATGCTGGCCGAGCTGTGGTGGGCCTGGTGCTTCGTGCGCTCACCACGCCTGATACCGATCGCCATCGCGCATGCGACGTCCGCCCTGCTCGTCGAAAGCGGCCTCACCGGCCACCTTCTCCGGTCACTTGAGGTCAGTGCGCGATTTTTCCTGTAGGTGTTCCTGCAGGCGACGAATCCTTTTTCCTTTCACCGCAAGCACATCCAGGAATTCCTTCAAGTCATCGGGCAGAGGGGCAGAAAAGCTGTAAGCCCTTCCGTCCAGCTCGAAGCTCATATGGGAGGCATGCAGGAACATCCGCTGCAGCCCCAGGTCCTTGAATTTCTTGTTCATTTCCTTGTCGCCGTACTTCGGATCGCCCGCTAGCGGGTGATCGATGTGGGCGGCATGGACACGGATCTGATGGGTACGACCGGTACCGAGCGTCGCCTGCATCAGGCGGGCAGCCGGGTATTGCTCCATTTCCTGGAAAAAAGTGAGCGATGGCTTGCCGTTATCGGACACTCTTACCATGCGCTCACCGCCCTGCAGCACCGACTTCAGGAGTGGCGCGTTGACGCTGAACTTGGCTTTCGAGGGGTGGCCGACCATCAGGCAGAGGTACTGCTTGGTCACCGTGCCCTCGCGGATCGCCGCCTGCAGGCCGGTCAGCCCCGCCCGGGTCTTGGCGAACACCAGCACGCCGCTGGTATCCCGATCGAGGCGATGAACCAGCTCGATGTGCTCGTTCGGCCTGGCGGCCCGCAGCAGTTCGATCGCACCGTGGCTGACACCGGAGCCGCCGTGCGCGGCGATGCCGGCCGGCTTGTCGATCGCCAAGAAATGCTTGTCCTCGAAAATGATCGACTCAGTAATGGCTGAGACCATGGTCGCGGACGGACCCCTGGTGACCTCCTTTTCGGCCACCCGGACCGGCGGGATTCGCAGCATATCGCCGGCCGCGAGACGCGTATCCGGCTTCGCGCGCTTGCCGTTCACACGTACCTGCCCCGTCCGCAGAATGCGGTAGATCATGCTCTTGGGCACACCCTTGAGCAGGGTCATGAGCGCATTGTCGATGCGCTGACCGTCCCGCTCGGGGCCGATCTCGACTTGACGCACACCGTGAGGTGCGTCTGGGGAAGTTGCCGTCTGCATTGAAAAAAACCTGGCGAAATAGGATACTCGGCCGGCGCTACGTCCCGCCCTGCCGATGTTCGGAGTGGAGTCGGGACGCCCGCCCCGTGACGTCGGCGAGGATAGCGCCGGTCGCCTTCTTCGGCAGCCGGTCGCTGCTCCCTTTCATCGTAACGGTTCGGGTGCTCGTTGTCCGGTTCCCCAGGGGTTCCGGGGCGAAAGGCGCATTGCCACGAATCATCCCGGCACCGGAAACGATGCCGTCATGTTGCCGCTTAACCGCAGCGGCGCGATCCCCGGCAGGCCGCCGAAACACGGCGCCACCGCGGCACGCGACGCGCGGCAAGCCGAGGAAAAATTACAATGAAACGTATGTTGATCAACGCAACTCAGCGTGAAGAGTTGCGTGTGGCCATTGTCGATGGCCAGACCCTTTACGATCTCGACATCGAAATCCCTTCCCGCGAACAGAAAAAGGCCAATATCTACAAAGGCCGCATCACTCGTGTCGAACCCTCCCTCGAAGCCTGTTTCGTCGACTACGGCGCCGAACGCCATGGCTTCCTTCCGCTGAAGGAAATCGCCCGGGAATATTTCACCCCCGGCCTCGATCCCAACAAGGCGAACATCCGTGACCTGATCAAGGAAGGTCACGAAGTGGTCGTGCAGGTCGAGAAGGAAGAACGCGGCAACAAGGGCGCCGCGCTAACCTCCTTCATCAGTCTCGCCGGCCGCTACATGGTGCTGATGCCGAACAACCCGAAGGCGGGTGGCGTGTCGCGTCGCATCGAGGGCGAAGACCGCCAGGCGCTGAAGGAAGCGCTCGACCATCTCACCGTGCCTGACGACGTCGGCCTCATCGTGCGCACCGCCGGCCTCGGCCGGGACGCCGAAGAGCTCCAGTGGGACCTCGACTACCTGCTGCAGCTGTGGAAGGCGATCTCCGGCGCCGCCCAGGCGCAGAAGGCGCCGTTCCTGATCTACCAGGAATCGAAGCTGTTCATCCGCGCCCTGCGCGACTACCTGCGCAGCGACATCGGCGAGATCCTCATCGACGAGGAATCGCTCTACAACGACGCGCGCGAGTTCATGCAGCAGGTCATGCCCACGGCCCTGCGCAAGCTCAAGCTGTACCGCGACGACACCCCGCTGTTCTCGCGCTACCAGATCGAAACGCAGATCGAGAGCGCGTTCGACCGCCAGGTCCGCCTGCCCTCCGGCGGCTCGATCGTGATCGACCAGACCGAAGCCCTCACCGCCATCGACATCAACTCGTCGAAGGCCACCAAGGGCAGCGACATCGAAGAGACGGCGTTCAACACCAACCTCGAAGCCGCCGTCGAGATCGCCCGCCAGCTGCGCATCCGCGATGCCGGCGGCCTGATCGTGATCGACTTCATCGACATGGACAGCCCCAAGCACCAGCGTGAGGTGGAAGAGCGTCTCAAGGACGCCCTGAAGCTGGATCGCGCCCGCGTGCAGATCGGCCGCATCAGCCGCTTCGGCCTGCTGGAGATGTCGCGCCAGCGCCTGCGCCCGAGCCTGGGCGAAGCCACCCAGATCGTCTGCCCGCGCTGCGAAGGCCATGGCCATGTCCGCGGCGTGGAATCGCTGGCGCTGTCGACGCTGCGCCTGATCGAAGAACACGCCATGAAGGACAACACCGGCCAGGTGCTGGTGCAGGCCCCGCCGAGCGTGGCCAACTTCATGCTCAACGAGAAGCGTGCCAGCGTGGTCGAGATCGAACTGCGCAACAAGGTGCACGTGGTGATTGTGGCCGACGACAAGCTCGAGACGCCGCACATCGAGATCCAGCGCATCCGCGAAGCCGACATGGGCGAGCACAGCAAGCCCAGCTACGAGCGTCTCACCGCGGTCGAGGCCTCGCCGTTGCCGAAGATGGGCCAGACCCTGGGCAGCAGCGAGCAGCCCGCCGTGAGCGGCATCGTTCCGGCCACGCCTGCTCCCGTGCGCGAAGAAGCGGCCGCCCCTGCCCCGCAGGCGCAGCCCGCCCGCCAGCCTGCGGCCGCCACGCCCGCCCCGAGCGGCGGCGTGATCTCCCGTCTGCTCGGCTGGTTCCGCGGCAGCGCAGCCCCGGCCACGCCAGTGCCCGCGGCAAAGACCGAAGCAGCCCCCACCAACGCCCGCGGCAACCGTCGCGATGACCGCGGCCGCCAGACGCAGCAGCAGGCGGGCCGCCAGCAACAGCAGCAGCGCCGCGAACCGTCCCAGCAGCAGGGCCAGAAGGGTCAGCAGCAGGGCAAGGGCAACCGCCAGCGTGGCAACGAGCAGCAGGCCCAGCAGCGCCAGCCGCAGGCCCAGGGCGGTCGCCAGGAGCAGAAGCAGCCGCAGCAGGCCAAGGCTGAAGCCGGCCAGGGCCAGAACGAACGCAAGCAACAGCAGCGCCAGGACCAGCAGCGCCAGCCGCGCCCCGCTCCGGCGCCCGCACAGGCAGCGCCTGTTGCCCCGACCCAACCCACCGAGCGCCCCGCAGCTGCTCCTTCCGCAGTTGCCGAACCCGGCAAGGACAAGGAAGCGCTGACGGAAACCGTCATGCTTCCCGTCATCCAGTCCGGTGCAGAAGCCGCAGGAACGGCCGAAGGCACGCAGGCGGAAGGCAGCCAGTCGCGTCGCCGCCGCGGTCGCCGTGGCGGCCGTCGCCGTCGTCGTCATGAGGACGGAGCACCGGCCGGTGCCCAGGACACGGCCGGTGGCGACGAGCACCTCGACCTGGACGATGAAGATCGTGCCGAGGAAGCCGCATCGCTTGAGCCCGTGGCTCCGCCGGTGGCCGCAGGCGTTATCGCAGCGACTGCCAGCGTCGCCGTGCAAGCCGTGACGATCGAGCACGCGGCTGAAGCCCATGTGCCGGAATTCGTGGCCCCGTCGCCGGTTCCCGCTCAGATCGAAGCCGCGCCGGAACAGGTACTGAGCGCGGTTGCGCCCGCATCGTTCAACCTGCCCGCGCTTCCGCCGATTCCGGAGAAGCCGGTGGAGCCGATCACGGCGGAAGACATCAAGGTGGAGGCCCCCGTCGAACCGATCGCGCATCTCGAATCGGTGACGACCCATGAGGTCATCGTCGCAGCCGAAGAAACCGCGGCGTCGCTGACGGCCGACATCACGGCTTCCGCCACGCACGCGCCGGAACCGACCGTGATCACTGCCGAGGCGGAGCCGGTCGAGCCGATCGTCGCCACCTCGACCATCGACTTCCGCTCGCATCTTGATATCGCCCCGCATGCCGAGCACGTGCAGACATCCACGGCCGAGGCAGTGAATACGCCGGAGCCGCCGCTGGCTGCCGAACCGGCTGTGACGCCGCCGACGCCTGCCCAGGGCGATCTGCTAGCCCATGCAGGCGTGGCCACGCCCGTCCCGCACGACGAGTCCCCGAGCGAGGAACCGGCGGATGCGGAAGGCCACAAGAAGGACGCCTCGCACGGCTGACGTCGAGGCTTGCCCACAGAAAAAGCCGGACCAGGTCCGGCTTTTTTTGTGTCCCTGCTTGGGCGGTCGACGGTTAGTTGCCGACCTGGTTGTTGTGCGTATCGAGCAGGCCGTGGATGGTCATCAGATGCGCCAGGCTGATCACGTGATCGACCTGAAGCTTTTCCATCAAACGCTGCTTGTACGTGGAAACCGTCTTCGGGCTCAGGTTGAGCTGCTCGCCAATGGTGGTGAGCGCCTTGCCGCGTACCAGCATCATCGCCACTTCGAGCTCACGGCTCGACAGCACGTCGAACGGCGAGCCTTCGCCGTCGAGCGTGGCAAGCGCCAGCTGCTGCGCCACGGCCGGCGCCAGATAACGTCGGCCGAAGGCCACCTGCCGCACCGCTTCCATCAATTCGTCCGCCGTGCATCCTTTGGTGAGGTAGCCCAGCGCACCCGCATCGAGCAGGCGCTTCGGAAAACGCGCGTCGTCCACCACCGTCACGATGATGACGTGCGTCGGCAACTTGGAGCGCGATACGCGCTCGGTCAATTCAATGCCGCTCATGCCAGGCATGTGTACGTCGACCAGCGCGATATTGGGCGTCTTCGCACGAATGAGCCGCAGCCCTTCCTCCGCGGACCCTGCCTCGCCCAAAATTTGAACATCAGGCTGTTGCTGCAGGATCATCCTGAATCCCGTGCGCACCAGCTCGTGGTCGTCAATCAAGACTACCTTGATCACCAGACACCCTCCTTGGGTTGATGGGGCGAACATAGGCTGCGATATCGCTTTATGCAAGCGCTTACGCTCCTTCGGAAACACTTCATCCATCGCACCCTACGCGTGCGGATGACTTTTCCTTACAGGGTTTACCGAAGCTCGCCTTTCCGCTTATTCCACACCGGTGGACCAGTTTCTGAGGCCTTCGCTGTCGAGATCAAAATCCTCGACCTTCACGGTCATGACGCTGCGACCATCCGACCACTGCTGCTCGCCAACAGACCTCGCGACACCTTCAAGCACCGCCCCCTGCGCGAATACGCAGTCACCCGCGCACGTACCCACGACGTAACCTTCGGGAAGTTCGGCCGCGACACGGTGGTCGTACGGGCCCAGGAATCGCACGGTGCTCATGGCTTCTCCCGGATGCTTCCAGCATCCTGAAAGGTGGTACGCCCCCGATTCCGTAGACACCTGATAGTGTCTATTGAGGATCGGAGGATCTATGACCAGCAAGCGTTTCACTGACGAGTTTAAGGCTGAAGCGGTTAAGCAGGTTAGCGAGCGTGGCTACCCCGTTACGGAGGTGGCCGAGCGCTGTCT